>JAURNF010000046.1 GCA_030830285.1 Candidatus Kapaibacterium sp. | reverse complement strand
CGGCTGACCAAATCACCAACCTCCACGGTTGTCTTCCCAGCCAAACCATCGATCGGGGCAGTGACAGTGCAGTATCCAAGTTCCACTTGGGCCTTCTGCACGCCACCACGCATCGCCTGCACTGCTGCGCGGCTTGCCTTGGCCATTTGCACGGCCGTCTCATACTCTTGCCGTGATATCGCGTTCTGTTCCACCAGCGGCGTATAGCGCGCAACGTCCTGCTCGGCGCGTGCGAGGTTCGCCTCGGCTTCTGCGAGCTGACCACTCGCGACGTTCACGTTGGCAGCGTACTGGAGAGGATCAATGACGTACAGGACCTGTCCACGGCGTACATATGTGCCCTGTTGATACACAACGCGATCGATGTATCCCTCGACACGAGAGCGGATTTCAACTTCCTCCCCGCCTCGCGTCTGCCCTACCCACTCCGAGTAGACCGGGACATCACGCTGTTCAAGCGTGATAACGCTCACAGGTATCGCAGGGGGCGGCCCTTGCACTTTTTGCTCACAGCCAGTGAGAACAATAGCCATGAAGACACAGACAAGAAGTGTCGATCGAAACATCATACGTACTCCAACAGTCAACAATCCGGTCATTCCTCAACGAATGAACCGCGGGTGCATCAAATTTTCAGCAGAGAAGATCTCTGCGAGTTTCTCCTCCGACAACAGTCCCTTCGATCGAACAATGTCGATCACCGAACCGCCAGTTTCGAACGCCTCTTTCGCAATCGCAGCGCTCTGCTCATATCCTAAGATTGGATTCAGTGCTGTCACGATACCAACGGAGTTCATTACCATCGCGTGCGTGTGCTCAGGGTTGGCTGTAATGCCATCGACACAGCGCTCCCGAAGCGTTGCACATGCACGTGTGAGTACTTCGATTGACTGGAACAAGCAGTATGCAAGAACTGGCTCCATCACGTTGAGCTGCAGCTGACCAGCCTCTGCTGCGAAGGTGACCGTTACATCATTACCGATAACCAGATAGCACACTTGATTGACAACCTCTGGGATCACAGGATTTACCTTGCCCGGCATGATGCTTGAACCTGGCTGCAAGCGTGGCAGGTTGATTTCATTAAACCCGCAGCGAGGTCCGGAAGAAAGCAAGCGCAGATCGTTGCAGATCTTGGAGAGCTTTACCGCCACACGCTTGAGGACTCCACTCACTTGCACATAGGCGCCATTGTCCCACGTTGCCTCGATGAGGTTTTGCGACAACGTCACAGGAATGCCAGATACCTCACGCAGATGCTTCACTGACAAGGCTGGATATCCTTCTGGTGCATTGATGCTCGTTCCAATCGCAGTCGCACCGAGATTCACTTCCGTCACGAGCAAACGTGCCTCTTCGAGGCGTCGGATGTCTTCACCGATGTTCACCGCAAAGGATTCGAACTCTTGACCGAGCGTCATCGGCACAGCATCCTGAAGCTGCGTTCGTCCCATCTTGAGGACATCAGCGAACTCTACGCCCTTACGCGCAAATGCATCACGCAGCAATCCCAGTTGCTCGATGAGCTGTCCGATTTCGATGTAGAGGCTTAGTCGGAACGCCGTTGGATAGGCGTCATTCGTGCTTTGTGAACAGTTGACGTGATTGTTCGGATGCACGATATCATAGGTGCCCTTTGGGTGACCAAGAAGCTCAAGAGCTTTGTTGGCGATCACCTCGTTGGCATTCATGTTCGTTGACGTACCGGCACCGCCCTGGATGACATCGACAATGAATTGATCATGCAGTTCACCTGCGATGAGACGATCACAAGCAGCACAAATCGCGTCTGCTACAAGGGGCTCAAGGACGTCAAGATCCTTGTTTGCCATAGCAGCTGCCTTCTTCACAAATCCAAACGCCGTGATAAACGAGCGTGCGTGGCTTATGGGGATGCCAGTGATATGGAAGTTCTCCTTGCCGCGGAGTGTCTGTACACCGTAGTAGGCAGAATCAGGTATCTCGCGTTCACCAAGGAAATCGTGCTCAATGCGCATGCGTGTTAGACCTCGCAATGTTCTGAATAGGTTGGCATATATCCCACCACACCAAGTCGATGTTCAAGTTTCTTCCGCAGCGCAAGACGAGCATCATCCTCACCGTGCGTGAGGAGAATCGACGATACGCCAGACTGTGCAACGGCACTGCACCATTCCACAAGCTCCGTCTGACCAGCGTGAGCGCTGAATCCGCCGAGTGTGTGAATCTGTGCACGCACATTATGATACTCACCGAAGACCTTCACGCCAGCGACACCGTCAACAAGCTTGCGACCGAGCGATCCACGTGCCTGATATCCGACGATCACAAAGTGTGCTTTGGGATCGCTGATTGAGTTTCGAATGTGGTGCATGATTCGTCCGGCTGTGCACATACCCGACCCTGCGATCACAATGAATGGCCCCTGCTCTTCGTTGATGGCCTTCGACTCGTCGGCTGTGACGCATACGCGCAGGCCGCGCAAGTCATGACGCAGTTGTCCGTTGTCTACCATCGATGCACTCTCGGTGTCAAACAGCTCTGTGTGCTTGCGATAGACGGCGTCTGCCTTAATGGCCATTGGGCTATCAAGGAAGATTGGAACCGATGGAATACGCTTGCGACGTACAAGATCGGCGATGTGATACATGATCTGCTGTGCTCGACCAATCGCAAAGGATGGGATAAAGATCTTACCCTTCCGCTCAACAGCATCAACGATGATCTTTTCGAATTCTACCAGTGTTTCTTCGAGCGACCGGTGATCACGATCTCCGTAGGTCGACTCCAGGACGATGACATCGGCTTTTCGCGGTGGTTCTGGATCGCGCAGGTATGGCAGGTGCAACGGACCTAGGTCGCCAGAGAATACAACGATACGCTCGCCTTCACCATCGCGAATACGCACCTCGAGACTTGTCGATCCCAGGAGATGCCCTGCCTCGTGAAAGACCGCGCTCACACCACGTGCTACCTGAATCGCTGTGCTGTACTCCGACACCACCATCTGACCGAGCGTTTGCTCTACATCCTCATGATCATACAGGGGCTCGTCGGTGCGGCTCAACTTCCGTCCACCCCGTTGCGCTCTGCGTTGCTTGCGCTCGAAATCTGATTCTTGAATGTGGGCGGCATCGTTGAGGATGATCTCTGTGATGTCACGCGTTGCGGCGGTGCAGTATATCGGACCGCGATACCCATCACGCACGAGCAATGGCAGTCGACCCGAATGGTCGAGGTGTCCGTGCGTTAGAAGCACCGCATGAACGTCGGCTCGATGAACACGCCCGGGTACCACGTTACGCGCATCGTCGTCCTTATCTCCTTGAAACATACCGAAATCAACGAGTATCGTAGCCTCGTCTGTCTCGAGCAAGTAGGCAGAGCCGGTAACTTCGCCTGCTGCTCCATATGGTGTTATACGTATCATGTTGCAAAGTTACCAGTTCACGCGAGAGCAGCATCGTAGTAAGACGAACGGAAAGCGGTACTTTTGTGCGTGCAGAACGAACCCACAGCGAAGAACAAGATCGACTACGGCCTGTTACGTAGGCTTCTAGTTTTCCTCAAGCCATATCGATTCCACCTTATCGGGGCGATCCTCCTTACCCTCTCAGCCTCGGCTCTTGGTCCTCTGCGCCCGTTCCTGACTCGAATTGCCGTGGATGAGCACATTGTCAAGGGCGACTTCCCTGGTCTGTTGAAGTTCACTGGGCTGATTCTGGGTCTGCTATTCCTTCAGGGCATCTTGCAGTATTGCTTATCGCTGCTCATGACGTGGATCGGACAGCGTGTGCTGCTGGACATCCGCAATAAGCTCTACCGCCACGCCGAGGGCCTCTCGCTTCGCTACTACGACACCACTCCGGTTGGACGCATTGTAACGCGTGTAACCAGCGATGTCGAGGTACTCAACGAGCTCTTCTCATCAGGCGTGGTGCTGATGATTTCCGATGTGATGGTCATTGTGTGGATTCTGACCTTCATGTGGAACACCTCCCACGAGCTCACACTCCTGACCATTACGGTCCTGCCATTCCTCCTTATCGCTTCGTTCATCTTCCGTGGGAAGGTGCGCAAGGTATACGATAAGATTCGACGTCAGGTAGCGCTGATGAATGCCTTTGTCAACGAGTTCGTAACGGGCATTTCGATCGTGCAGCTGTTCCGACAGGAGCGTCGGATGCAGAAGCAGTTTTCAGAGATCAATGCTGAGCACCGACGTCTGCAAGATCAGTCGATTATGTACTACGCCACGTTCTTCCCTGTGGTCGAGTTTCTCAGTGCGGTGTCCCTCTCCATCATTGTATGGTACGCTGCAGGAAACATCGCATCTGGTGTGATGACGATTGGTATGCTGATCGCCTTCAGTCAATTCACGGAAATGTTCTTCCGTCCAGTGCGCGATCTCACAGAAAAGTACAACACGCTGCAGTCGAGCATCGTAGCCTCAGAGCGCATCTTTAATCTGCTCGATACCACCATGCGCGTGCATGATGCTCCGGATGCAACGCCCTTTACCCGTCTGCAGCAAGGCATTGAGTTTCGTAATGTGAACTTTAGCTACGACGGCACGATCCCTATTCTGCGTGACGTTTCGTTCTCAGTAACGAAGGGACAGACCATAGCGCTCGTCGGTGCTACAGGTTCTGGCAAGAGCTCTATCATCAACGTCCTGAGTCGATTTTACGAGTACCAAGGCGGCGACGTGCGTATCGACGGACAGAGCATTCGATCGATACGACAAGAGGATTTACGCAAGCGTATCGCGATTGTACTTCAAGACGTGTTCCTCTTCTCACGGTCCGTAGCAGATAACATTTCGCTCGATCGCGACGGTATCACACGTGCAGATGTTGAGCGCGCTGCCGTAGCACTGGGAGCTGATGCGTTCATTCGTCGTTTGCCTCATGGGTACGACACAAACGTTCGTGAGCGCGGCGCAGTGCTCAGCGTAGGACAGAAGCAATTGATCTCGTTCTGCCGTGCACTGGTTACCGATCCAGACATCCTCATTCTTGATGAGGCAACGTCCAACATCGATACGGAAACAGAGCAAATCATTGAGCGCTCAATATCAACGCTACTGCAGGGTCGCACATCGATCGTTGTAGCGCACCGTCTGTCAACGATTCAGCGGGCAGATGCGATTGTTGTGCTGCATCGCGGAGAAATCGCAGAAGTCGGCACACACCAGGAGCTGCTGCAACGCGGCGGTGTGTATGCCAAGCTGCATGCTCTGCAATTTGCCTCGGAATCAACGTCGTAGATCGACCAAGGACCGTTACTCGGTCCACACACCCATTTCGTAGAACTTCTCGCGACGTTCCTTGACGAGCTGTGCTGCTGGCAACTTCTCAAGTGCCGACAGTTCTTCCTCGAGCACCGAAACAACGGTTGCGAACATCTCGTTTGGATCGCGGTGCGCTCCGCCAACAGGCTCTGGAACAATGCGATCAATCACCTTGACCTCGATAAGGTCAGTAGCTCCCAGACGCAATGCCTCGGCTGCTTGCTCCTTGTAATCCCATGAGCGCCAGAGAATTGACGAGCAGCTCTCCGGTGCAATCACCGAATACCACGCATTTTCGAGCATGAGGATGCGATTTCCAATGCCGATGCCGAGTGCACCACCAGATGCGCCTTCCCCAATAACCATGATGACAATCGGCGTCTTGAGCTGCGACATCAACAGGAGGTTTCGCGCAATTGCTTCCGCCTGACCTCGCTCTTCAGCTTCTAATCCTGGGAACGCACCAGGCGTGTCGAGGAAACACACCACGGGAAGACTAAACTTCTCCGCCATTTGGAACAGGCGATATGCCTTGCGGTACCCATCAGGATTTGGCATGCCGAAGTTGCGATAAAGATTCGACTTCGTATCGCGCCCCTTCTGGTGTCCGATAACCAATACGTGACGACCGTTCAGTGTTGCCAAGCCCCCTACGATTGCTGGATCATCGCGATACGTGCGATCACCATGCAGTTCAACGAAGTCCTCGAAGCAGTGCATGATGTAGTCGAGCGTATACGGACGATCAGGATGACGAGCGATCTGTACTCGCTGCCAGCGTGTGAGATTCCGGTAGATATCGCTACGCAACTTGTCAACCTGCAACTCGAGTTCATCGATCTGCGGTTGGATATCAAGCGTATCGGTAAGGGCCTTCATCTCCTCGATCTTCTTCTCGAGCTCGACAATAGGCTTTTCGAATTCAAGAGCTGATGTTGTTGCCACGTATACGCCGTAGTAGGTGTTTCAAGATGATTTCGACATCAAGTGCTAACGTGTAGTGCTCGATGTAGTAATCGTTGAGTTGGGAGACCGCCGCCGGCGACAATCGTCCTGGTGAACTAATGTGGGCTAATCCTGTGAGCCCCATACTTCCCATAGACCGTGTCTTACCGTCAGGATAGAGTCCGACAACGCTTCGACGGCCACGGAACACATCGAACCAGGCCATCAACGAGCGTCGAACGCCTGGCAAAATTAGGCCCGGCAGGGAGAGCGTCAAAACGATAAGCGATAGCAGCACATCCACCGAGCGTTTCGCGACGCGATTTCGGAAGCGCACCAGCGGAGGGAGCGATACAGTCGGCTCAACGCCAGCCACATCATTAATGATGCGTGCCGTAATCACGTCGTCGTAATCCGTAGCAAGATGGAATCGTGCGCGATACCCTGCGCATGCAATCATCAGCTCCATGATGTGTTCCTTTGACACCGTAGGGTCGGTAAGGATCACTTCCTGTGCGCCGGTGGCATCAAGGATTCGGGCGAGGTATGTGGTATCACCAACGATACGCATCCCAGCGAATGTCTCCGTTGTAAAGGACGATGTTGCTACGATGCCTGCGATATCTGTGTTGCGGTGCTCGGCTGTAGCAAGCTCGTGGGCAATGCGCTCGGCATGAGGCGTGCAACCAACGAGCAAGACCTTGCGTGCGGACACAGCACGTGCGCCATCACGAAGAGCCAATACTCCTCGAATCAGCGCAAACGCAATTGTCGTGAACCCAATCGTCATCAACAGTACGCCGCGACTGAATGCATACTCCTTGAAGAAGTAAGTGAGCGACGACAACAAGAAAAACGTCACAAGCAACCCAACGGCACTGCGTCGAAGCGTCGGACGGTATTCAACGTATTCCCCGATAGCAACGAGGGAAAACGTTGCGACGAGTGTGATGACGATCTGCACAAGTGGATACGCGTATGCAGGGAATCCAAACGGACCCTCGAATCGCACTGCCGTCGCTGCAAGGAGAGCAGCATTGAGCGCGACCATATCTACAGCCCACGTGCCGATCTCTCGACGCTTGCGCAGCATGCGAGCAAGCAATGCGCGCAGAACGATTCCAATCCGAAGGAATGCAAGGAACACTCGCGATCCACCGAAGTGCTTGCGCGCGAAGATCTCCATCGCATCATAGAACACACGCACTTCATTGATCGAACTGCGTTTCGTGCTTTCGCCCTTGTAGTGCACGATGCTTGTCGTATACACATAGGTTACATCATATCCAGCCAGCTGCACACGATAGCACAGATCAATGTCTTCACCGTACATGAAGAACGCTGGATCGAATCCCCCCAGCTCTCGCATCAGATCGGTACGACCAACCATGAATGCACCAATGAGTGCATCGACAGGGTATGTAGCATCGATCGGTAGATAGGTGAGGTTGTAGCCTGCAAACAACTTCGACGATGGGAAGAGCTTCTGTAAACCAAAGAGCTTGCAGAACGAAACCCATGGCGTAGGAAGTCCACGACGACATGCAACCTGGAATGACCCATCTGGATTGAGCACCTTACACCCCGCAATACCAGTGCGCGGATGCTCATCGAGGTAGCGACACATTACGGCCAGCGTGTCAGAACCAACAATCGTGTCAGGATTGAGATACAACACGTATCTGCCAGTGACTTCGTTGAGTCCAACGTTGTTCGCACGTCCAAAACCAACGTTCTCATCGAGAGCGATCCATTGAACACCTGGGAACATCGGCTGCAATTCAGCAACTGAACCGTCGTGCGAGTTATTGTCGACGACAATAATCTGCGTCCGTACATCCCCCACCGACGCCTGCAGTGAACGCAAACACTGAAGGAGGTAGTCCTTCACGTTGTAGTTCACAATGATGACAGATATGTCTGGGGGCGATGTCACGCGCGACCAAATGTGAAGATCGTCGTCAGTTTGAGCTTCCACACGAGGAAGGCTGCCTCGTACACAATGTTCTTACTCATCTTCGATGTACCGTGAACACGATCCATGAAAATGATTGGAATTTCTTGCACTCGAGCTCCCGAGCGCCATGCCTTGTAGTTCATCTCGATCTGAAATGCATATCCATTCGAGCGAATCTTTGTCAGATCGATCTTCTGCAGAACCTCACGACGGAAACACTTGAACCCGCCAGTAGCATCTGCTACCGGCATGCCCGTGATCACGCGTGTATAGAGGTTTGCGAACCAGCTCAGGAGTAGACGGCTCATTGGCCAATTGATCACATTCACGCCCTGGATATAGCGCGAGCCAATTACGAGGTCGTAGTTCTTAATCTCGTCCAACAGTCGCAACAGATCCTTCGGATCGTGCGAAAAGTCAGCATCCATTTGCAGAATCACATCAAATCCCTGCTCAAGAGCGTAGGCAAAGCCAGCACAATACGCTGTGCCGAGACCAAGCTTACCAGAGCGTGTGATAAGGTGCACGCGTTCGTCAGTAGCACGACGCTCGCTGACAAGTTGCGACGTGCCATCGGGCGATCCGTCATCAATCACAAGCACGTGTGAGTCGGGCACAACGGTGTGCACGGCATCAATCATGCGAAGGATGTTCTCACGCTCGTTATACGTTGGGATGCAAACAATACTTCTCACGCTCTTCCATGCCCTCGCAACATCACGAAAACTGTGCGTACCATAATTTCAAGATCCAACTTAAACGACATGTTCTCGATGTAGAAAAAGTCGTATCGCAATCGGTTCTTGATCTCTTCGAGTGATTCTGGATTCGATTTCACCTTCACCTGCCACCAGCCCGTTACTCCAGGACGCACCTTGTGGCGTCGACGATAATACGGAAGCATTTGCGTGAACTTCTCGACGTAATGGGGCTGCTCTGGACGAGGTCCAACAAGCGACATTTCCCCGTTCAGAACATTCCACAGCTGCGGGATCTCATCGAGGTGCGTCTTGCGAATGAACCTGCCGAACGGCGTAACGCGAGGGTCGTTTTCAGCGGTCCACGTCGGACCGCGTCGATCGTCGGTGTACATCGATCGAAACTTTGCCATGCGAAACACCGATCCATTCTTCCCTACCCGGTCCTGCACGAAGAACATTGGTCCCTTTGACGAGAGCTTCACGACCAATGCCGTGAGCAACCATACAGGCAGACCCAGAACGAGAATCAACAAACTGACAACGATGTCCATCGTGCGCTTGGCGACTTCTTCCCACGGCTGCATCAGTTCAGGACTAACTTCGATAAGGGGCGAACCATAAATCTGCTGCGTCCGCGCCTGTCCTGAGAAGATCTCGTAGAGGTCTGGAACGATTCGCACCAGAGCACCCTCATCGGCGGCTTGCGCCGTTACCTTGAGCAATGCGTCGTGATCAGTATGATCCATGGTCACCAATACTTCACGTGGACGAACCGCACGTAGAACTGCAGGTACGTCGTCGATAGATCCAAGGCGTGCAACGCCAAGCGAGGCTTGTGGAGTGTCGGATGTACCAACTTCGACCACACCCAGTACGTCGTAGCCCCACGCAGGTTCATCCCGAAGATCAACAAGGAGCTCTGCAAGACGTTCTCGCGTGCCGATGAGCACCGTTGAGATCGCAATCACACCATGAACACGCAGTCTTCGCTGAAGCTGTCGTGCGACAATGCGACCAGTTGCAGTTAGTCCAAATAGCACTAGCCAGTACACAAAGAACACGAACCGTGGGTTGTTTCGGAAATCCTCAGAGCTTCCGAAGAAGATCATCAGGAAGATTATCACCGACCCCAGAAAGGTCACGCGAAACAAGGCGAAGAATTCTTCGAACGGCGACCGAATGTAGTAGTCGCGATACAGACCGCCCATCCAAAAGGCAATACACCAGAATGCACACGACAACGATGCAATCACGGCATGATCAGTCAGTGAAAACGTGCGGACGTCTGTAAGCATGAAGTAGCGCACGATCTGGTACACGGCGAAGCTCACTGTAAACGCTAGGAGGTCTACAACAAGCTGCATCATCGATGGACGCCACATCGTGCCATACGACCGACACGAGCCAGCCTCGGCCCGAGCGGTCATGTGCTGCGATATGTGCTGATGCGTCGATGACATAGATGATCGTTCGTTACAGAATCACGACTGCGCTTCGTTAGAACGCATTCGTGCATACAGATGGCGTACATCGCTTGTTTTCGCAAGGCCAGTTGCGAATGCAATCCCGCTGGTGCAGACCAAGGTGATGCCAACAGCGGTCCATGGAGCAAGCTACATCGTGCTCAGGACCACCGAGACACCAATCGAACTGCCAATCAGGACCACGACGTTGGCTGCAACCCACAAATCTACGGGTTTCGCCATGAAGCGATATAGGAGCCACACACAATAGAATGCCCCCACCGAGAGCGTACAGAAGCGCGCAATCACAGCCCCAACGGATAACATTTGGGGGATCCAGACAATCCCAAAGACGCCCGTGGCAACAACAAGCACACTCGCAATAGCAACGCTCCTGCGCTGATGTCCAAGTGTGACGGCGAGTTCCTGCACAAAGAGGATGATGGCGGCCATGGGCGCAGACCACAAGAACCAGGTAAACGCATTGATATCTGGGGAGTATCTGCCCGCGCTGACCAGCTCAACAAAGGTTGGTAGCAGCGGCACGACAGACGCCGCGAAGCATGTAGCGAATACCACAAGGACACGTAACATCGCAACGATGGAAACATTCCGTCGTTCCGTGTCTCCAGCCCGTCGAGCCACTTCAGGCATGAACACCAGAACAACAGCCTGTGGCACCACGACCAAGAACGGACCAATTGCGGCGTTGACGGCTCCCAAGATGCCTACGTCGCGCGCAGTGCCGAAGAGCTCCACCAGCATCGTATCGAGTGTGGTGTGCACGGCAATGAGGCCAACGGAGATCACAACGGGCAACGATTCTCGAACAAGCGCTCTCATCTCCGAGATCGATACATGCCGTAGATGCAGTTGAACGCTCGAGCGTGTAACGTACAGCAGTATGAAACCAGGAAGCGCAGCGACAGCGTACGTTAGGATTACCGTCGATGGAGTGAGATTCTCACGAACCAACCAAATCCCGAGCGTGAAGAGCAATGCGTCGATCACTCCGGCGGCACTCACCAGGCGAAATGCACCCGACGTGCGATACGGCACTTCAAGGATGTATCTGCCGAGCGTCGTTCGGGCTGAGACAAACACGAACACAGCCCAGAGCATTGCGTCAATAATCGAGTAACCACTGTAATAGGAGATGCTAGCCCCGAGGATCATCACCCCGATCGCCATGCAAATGCGTAATGCGAAGGCAGATGAGAGGATTTCGGAAGCACGGTTCTGCTCGAGCACGATGCGCCGAATCAGAACCCCGTTCATTCCGAGGTCAACGAACACGACCATAAGAAAGTCGACGACGCGTCGCTGAAAAAAGAGCACGCCGTTGTCTTCCTT
>JAURNF010000045.1 GCA_030830285.1 Candidatus Kapaibacterium sp. | reverse complement strand
CTCTCCGAACGCGATGATGTTGCACTGCTCTTCAAGGGCAAGAAGCGCTGGCTGATGGAGACGTTCTACCGTCAGATGCGCCTGCGCTACAATGTGTTGATGGATGCAGATCAGCAGCCGGTAGGGGGCTCATGGAACTACGACGAAGAAAACCGACGTCCGTGGAAGGGCACACCACCTGAGCCACTGGACATGCGTCCGCACCATGATTGCTCTGCGCTGTGGAAAGAAATCACCGACGCAGGTGTGCAGACGATGGGCAATGCCCATGCGGATGATCTCCGTTGGCCACTCGATGCAGCAGAGGCGCAGGCAATCCTCACGGCGTTTCTCGACAATGCACTACCACACTTCGGTACGTATCAAGATGCGATCTCACTCAAGGCGCGACGTCTCTTCCATGCATTGATCTCCTTTGCTCTCAATGTGAAGATGCTGCATCCACTCGATGTTGTGCGACAAGCAGAAGAGCGCTTCCACCGAGGCGATGCGCCAATTGCTGCGGTCGAGGGCTTTATCCGACAGATCCTTGGGTGGCGGGAGTACGTGCGCGGCATCTACTGGTCGCAAATGCCATCGTATGTGGAACGCAATGCCTTGAACAACCACCGCGCACTACCGTCATGGTTCTGGACAGGCGAAACGAAGATGCGGTGTGTGGGCGATGCCGTTGATGCGTCGCTCGACAGCGCGTATGCACATCACATTCAGCGCTTGATGATCACCGGCAACATTGCGCTGCTACTTGGTTGTGCTCCACATGAGGTGCACCAGTGGTATCTGGGCGTATACATCGATGCGTTCGAGTGGGTCGAAGTACCAAACACGATCGGGATGAGTCAGCATGCCGATCACGGCTTGATGGCAACGAAGCCCTATGTGTCGAGCGCGGCCTACATCCATCGCATGAGTGATGCATGTGGATCTTGCGCATACAACCACAAGGAACGTCTTGGCGACACGGCGTGTCCGTTCAATGCGCTGTACTGGAACTTCTACATGCAGCATGCCGACGCACTCCGCAACAACGTGCGCGTGGCCATGGCGTACCGTCACATCGATAAGATGTCGGCCGATGAACGCGAGGCAATTACGGAACGCGCAGCGTGGCTCATTGACCACGCCGATGAAATCTAGGTGGTCTGCTGCGAGCGCTGACGGTAGGCGATCCAGCCAATGGCGCAAATGCCAGCAACGAGCGCAATGCCATAGATGGCTGCCTGTGTGTCGAACATGAAGATGTTGATCGATGTGAACACACACGAACCAATGAAGATGGCCGCGGCGATATGCGTGGTGATGGAGAGACGTTGCTTGCTGAGCCAGTAGACGGTAGCAGCGCCAAAGCCGAGTCCGATGGCATCGATGAAGATTGTGTAGTTAAGGATGGCCTCGAATGACTTGCCGACGTACACGCTCAGGATGCTGAGTAATGTGAAGGAGAGCAACGCTCCGTGCTGCATGCGTGGTGATGACGATAGCACGCTTGGCAACACGCCATCATCGCTCATAGCCTTGATGACGCGAGGATTCGAAAGCATCGCAACGTTGACGTAGCCAAACACCGAGATGATGAGGACGGCTGAGAGGATATTTGCTCCGCTCGGACCAAACAGTTTGCCAACCACCATAGCTGCAATTGACTGAGAGTGTGCGAGCGTGTCGAAGCCAAGAACATGGACGTATGCAGCATTCGCCAGCAGATAGATCGCTGTGATAATGAGCACGCCCAGCACGATGGCAATAGGCATGCGACGTTCACTGTCGCGGATCTCGCCGCCGAAGTTGATGGTGCTCTGATAGCCGCCGAACGTAAACGATACGGCAATGAGGGCGAGTCCGAGTGATTGCCACACGCCATCGGAATGCACGTGCGCGACTCCAGCTGCAACAGCCGGAGAAGCATCAACAAAGACCAGTGCAGAGATGATGGCGACGAGCATCGCAATCTTGATACCGATGAGGACGTTTTGTACGGCGGTACTGGTGCGCAGACCCAACAGGTTGAGTCCGTAGAGCACTACGATCATTGCCGTTGCTGTGGTGCCAGTTGGGATACCCGGCAACCACCCTGTGATGTATTCAGCGCCAATGATGGCAACGCCTGCCGCTGAGGCGGCATTCGACACAAGGATGATCACGTTGATCGCGAAGGCAATCACGGGGTGATACGCCACAGCGAAGATGCGATAGTATGCGCCGGTGACCGGCATTGCACGTCCTGCCGCAGCGAAGGTGAGTGCTCCTGCGATAGCGAACACGCCGCCGAGAATCCACGCTGCATAAAACAACGTGATGTCACCCGAACGGAGAGCAACAGTTGCCGGCGCACGAAAGATGCCCATGCCGATCACCAAGCTGATCACCAGCATGATCACATCGAACATGGTTAGTTTGTAGTCGGATTTCATGCGAGAATATACTGATGCGATTTGTACTCGCCCTGCTTCTTCTGTCCACAACACTGAGCGCCCAGCCATGGATGCGCTATGTAACTACGTGGCATCGAGCAGGTGCACGACCCTTTGTGCAGCCACCTGCCGTTGTCGAGGTTGACACGCTTGGTGCCGACCCTACCGGTGCAACGCCATCTGATCTGGCCTTCCAGCGCGCGCTAGCCCTGCTGCCGAACGGTGGCACGCTGCGTCTTGGTGCGGGCACGTATCTGCTTCGCTCACAGCTTGCATTGCGATCACGCATCACACTCCAAGGACGTGGCGCTGATGCTACGCGGCTCGTTACCGATGTGCCAAACGACGCACACCCGATTGTCATTACAGGTGGCGTGACACGTCTTGCGATGCCGATCACGACAACGCTTCGTCGTGGTGATGCGTGGATTGCAGGAACAGGGTATCAACCTGAGCGCGGCGCGATGCTTCGCATTGTCCCGAGTGATTCAGCTCTGATGTTCTCGAGTTGGGGGCGTGGCTCGAGTGGACAGATCATTGAGGTGCGTGAGGTACGAGGTGATACGATCTACACTCAGCAACCACTGCGCATGACCGTTGACACGTCACAGAAGGCCTATCTCACGCTCATCAATCCTGTCGAGCAGGTCCGCATTCGATGTCTCAGTATCGAGCAACGCGATTCGTCAACGCAGCAAGTATCGAACATCTTCGTAGCGTACGCTCGAGATGTTGTAATCGACGGAGTGCGTAGTCGCAAGACCAACTTCTCGCATGTGACGTTTGAATACGCGATGCACTGCACCGTTACGCGATGCGATTTCGCGGAGAGTTATGGCTATGGCGGCGGTGGACGTGGCTATGGTGTGGTGCTACAGTTCGCGACGGGGGATTGTCGCATCGTTGACAACGTGTTTTCGACACTGCGTCATAGTATGCTGATGCAAGCCGGAGCGAACGGCAACGTGCTGTGCTACAATGCATCGCAAAACCCTCGGTGGACGGAGTTCCCGAACGACGCAGCGGGAGATGTGGTGTGGCACGGTAACTGGGTGTATGCGAATCTCGCAGAAGGCAATAGCGTTGCACACATTGTACTTGACAATTCACACGGTGCAAATGGCTGGCACAACATGATCCTGCGCAACAACGCGCGTGAGTATGGTCTGTTCATGGGATCGTCACCGCCGACGGATAGTACATGCGTAATGGGCAACGTGATTTCCAATACATCGCTCATCAAGGGTCTGTTCACGGTCGGTGGCTCGGGCTTACTGAGCATCGGTAATCGCGTAAAAGGACGTCTCACTCCGGCCAATGATACCACGTCAGTACCACGATCGTTTGCCTATACAGACCTGTCCGAGTACTTCCAGCGCGATCCGATCCCGGCCCGCGCGCGCCAGACGTCTGGACTGAGCACGTGTCCGTGTGAGGATGACCTGCCGACATCTGTTACTGACGTTGAAAACCCATCGGAACAGGTCTCCCGCATACAGATCTATGACAGGCGCGGACAGCTCCTGTGGGCCGGAGCACCCGACGCAATCCCTGAGACCCTTGCCACGGGTCATAGCAAGGTGCGCAGACTCACCAATGGCACTGAAATCCGCTTGTTGCTGCCCTGAAGGGAACATGGCACTTTCGTAGTTTGTTACTTCGCCACGCAGACACTATTCAGGAGGGAACGATGCAGTTACGCATGATGCTGCTCATCACCTGTCTCATCATCGCAACACCCGTCTGGTCAGCCGACCTGTTCCAACGTGTTGCTCCACCCACCACAGCAGAGATTGACCATCCCGCGGTGTACTACCGTATCGATGGTGCCGAGTTCTCACGTGCGCGTGGCAGGGATGTCGGTGCTGTGATGAGCATCCCATTGACACTTCCTAACGGCGAACAACTCACGCTTGATGTGAAGCGTTTCGTGGTGATTGATCAGCGATCAACGCTCACCGCGATGACGCCAAATGGTGCGGTTCCAATTCCTGCACCAGAGAGCGTACTTCTGCGTGGCCGCGTCCGCGGCGTGCCGACGTCCAACGTTGTACTTGCCGTGTATCGCGATAACATTCACGGACGTATCAGTCTCCCGAATAGTCCGGCAACGACGACGTATCTCATGAATACCCTCGGCACATCCGACCCAACGGTTGTGCTCTACGATATGCGATTTGTAAAACGCGCTGAGCCATGGCATTGCGGCGTGCTCGACACATCGAGTATTCGCATTCCAACGCCGTCTAAGGGTGAACGTACTCAGGCATCCTATCGCACGATTGACATCGCACTTGAAGGCGACCAGCCATTCTACCAAGACAACAACAGCAACGTCACGACGGCAACGAACTATGCCGAGGCAGTGATTGCACACGTGAGTGATCTCTACGAGCGAGATGTAACTGCGGCTGTGTTCATCGGAACGTTTGTGCTCTGGACAACACCTGATCCATATCCTGGTGCGACAACTGATGTGTTGCTGACGCAGTTCCGTGACTACTATCGTACGAACAAGGCGAACCTCAACCGTACTGTTGCGATGCTGTTTACTGGTATCAACAACCAGGGTGGCATTGCCTACGTGAATACGCTCTGCAACAAGCAGTGGGGCTACTCGATCTGTGGCATTCAAAGCACGTTCGTGTATCCACGCACAGATTATGCGTGGGATACCGAGGTCACAGCGCATGAGCTCGGCCACAATGTTGGCTCGCCACACACGCACAACTGCTCGTGGAATCCACCTATTGATTCGTGTTGGACAGCAGAAGGGAACTGCTACCCAACGCGTGTTGCACGTGTGGGAACGATCATGAGCTACTGTCACCTCAACGGCAGCATCGAGCTCGACTTTGGTCCACGCGTTGAGACGTTGATGAAGGACTACATCGCTGCAGCTGCGTGCCTGGGATTCACATCGGATATCGCAGCAGGCGTTCTGGGTGATACAGCAGTTTGCGCAGGTACATCGGTGCAGCTTCGTGCTTCGTACTCGGGTGGTACCGGACCCTACACGTTTACATGGACGCCAACGACGGGGATGAGCAACCCGGCATCACTCACGCCATTGGTTACCCCAACAACAACAACGAGCTACATCTTTACTGTGCGCGACGCAGTGAACGTCGAGAAGAGTGATACCGTCACCGTTACGATCTATCCGTCAATCACTGCGACGATGCCTGCGCCGATGACGAAGTGTGCTGATGAGCCCGTGTTGCTCAAGCCAACGGTTACTGGTGGTACTGCGCCACTGCAGTATCGCTGGCGCGATGGACGTGGACTCGACACAACGACGACGACGGCAGAGCTCACATTTGTTCCGCGCGGCACAGGGTTCGTGTCACTTCTTGTAAGCGATGCACGCGGTTGCACACGACGTGATTCCGTTGAACTGACGATTAATCCACGTCCAAACATTGCTCTGGCATCGTCGAAGCTCTCGACATGTGATGGTGATAGTGTGCGTCTGACATCGACGATTGTCTCTGGGATTACGCCGGTGTTCTATCGCTGGTTCGCTAATGGCGTGCGCATGGCTGAGTCTACGAGCTCAGTTCTTGTGCGTCCGACAGCAAACACTACGTATTCAGTGGTTGTCACCGATCCTCTCGGATGCACTGATACGGCAGCAGTTGCCTTGCGGGTTCGCCAGGCACGCTTGCAAGTATCACCAACGACAATTGCTGTTCCAAAGCTTGCGTTCTGCGAGAACACATTTGTGATTAACCCACTCATCGTAAACACAGGAGTTGACGAGGTGCGTATCACAGCGGCGATGGCCTCACGACTCAACATTGCGACCGCTGGCCTGCCAATCGTGATTGCTGCTGGCCAATCCCGAAATGTTCCGATGAATATCACACTCGATTCGTCGATTGCAGTGCTCGATACAATTCGTTTGATGGATGACTCGTGTCAGCGAACATGGACCATCGAGATCGTTGGTTCACGTGGAGATATCGAGAAGACAGCAACGGCTCCGGGTCCTGAATTCGAAACAGCACTTATGTGCGGTGCTGCAGCAGACACCCTCACGAGTGCGATTTCTATCACGAACTCAACAGCAGTTGCTGCGCAGATTCGCACGGCAACAACGAAGCGGGGCTATACAGTTGCTATCCCATCGGCTTCAATGACGATCGGTGCGAAGGCAACGCGAGTGATTCCAGTGTCAGTAATTGGTGCATTCCCATTGGGATACACCGACGACACACTGAATGTGGTTGTGCGATCGCTTGGGTGTGAGCGCACGTTCGCGTATCCAGTTGTGTATGGTGCTGATGGACTTACTGTTGCCACGGCAAAGGCGATTGACTTTGGCGAGGTGCAGTACAATGGTCCGTCGGATCATGCCATCGACTACGACGTAACACCAAAGTCAGATGCTATTGCTGACGCATACATTCTTGAACTCACCGTAACGGGTCCGTTCACAACAACCATGCGTAAGGGTATGCGTTTGCCAGTGAATCAGACATCAACGTACACTGCACGCTTCAACACACGTGAGCGTCCAGAAGGTGAACATCTTGGTGCAATTGAGTTCCGACTTGATAACTGTACCGACGTCACACGTATTCCGCTGCGTGCGAAGTCAACAACCGTTAGTGTCGATGAAGAACAGGATGCCCAACCGCTGGTGTTCAGCGTAGGCGGACGTATCGTGGTGTCGGCAACTGAGTTCACACGCGCAATGGTGTATGATGTGCGCGGCGAGCGTGTTGCCGCGGTGAATCTCCTCGACGGAGCTCGTACATCGATTGACGGTGTTGCGCCAGGCGCCTACGCTGTCGTGTTGATGCTTGATGACGACGTGGTGCGGGTTGCGACGGTGCTCGTCAGTAGAGACTAACGCCGACGCCAAGCTTGACGTCGTACGGTGAGTTCTGCGTCACTGCAGCGCTCAGCGTGAACTCGAGTCCAACCAAGAATGAGAGCGGCTTCGACAGCATCGTCACATCGACGAAGACGGGGAACTGCGCCCTACTTCCCGTGAACGATTCATGCCGAATGTAGGGTCCACTCGACACGCCCACTCGCAGACCATCCACAACCTGCATCCCAAGGCCCGCTCGTACGAGTGCAAACCAGCGGTCACGCGAGATCCCATAGGCTGCGCTCAGTGACGGCACAAGTGCCAGTGATGATTCATAGCCGGCTTCTCGCGAGCGAGGCAATGGACTGAACCGCAGTGGAATCACGGTACCAACGGATGCCTCAAGGGCACCACCAAAGGTGCGTCCTTGCGTGAGTGCTGCTACGGAGATCTGTCCGTATGGACCCCATATCGATCGGCGAAGGAACCGCGCCTGCTCGTAGAGCTCCGCATTCAGTGGGATCGGTGCGTCGCGAAACGCATCCGAGTACTGCATCGCACTATCTGGACGACGTCGTGCGACGCGATGCATGTCTGCGACGTAGTCGTCGTACTGTCGCTCCGAGCTGATCTCGCGCTGCAACACCGTAGCGCCTCGTAGCACCTTCGTCATCTGATCATCAGTATAATGTCCGTCGCCAAAGAGAATCGCGTTATCACCTTGCCGCTCAAACCAGAAGCGAATACCCTTGATGCGGTAATACTCGCGACATCCCTGTTGCTCCAGCGTTGAATCCTCGCGACTCACGAGCAGCGCGCTCTCATGCGTCTCGTTGCAATCGCGAATGTGGTGATCGCTCGCGAACAGGTCCTGATAGTAGTGATCTGCGAATGCAGCTGTGACGAGAAACAACCGCACAAAGCGTGCTGCAACGTCACGATTGTTGCACAACTCGCTATACAGACGAAGACCATGTGCACGTGCATCGAGCAGGGCGAACACAGCAGGTGCAGTCAGATAGCCAGGGATCATCTCTGGCAGTGTCCAGTCTGCAGTATCGACATGATTCGAAAATGCCAGACGTTCCTCGTGGTCGATACGAATTGGCAGCATCTCGCGCATCAGCGTGACGTCGATCACATGGAGTTGCTTTGCATACGATGTGGCAGGACGCACGCGATGATCCATCGTCTCGAGTGGATGATCGAGGTCCGACACCGAACGGAGCTCGATCAACTGTCGGCGAAGCGTATCGGAGACACGAATGCGGTTCGTCGTTGACGTCAGAATGCCGTTCTGAAGTTCACGCAACGTCTCAAGCATCGCACGTCCACGAAGCGAAGGGGCGGCACATAGATCGCCGTACGTCAGGACGAGGTCCGCGGCGCCTGGCTGTTCGATGCGCAGGATCGCTGAGTCGATCTTGTAGTACGCCAGTTGACGTCGAAGCTCTGGACTCCTGCGAATCGCCTGATCAATCGCATCGGAACCCATACGACGATGCTCTGCAGGATCGCCCGCAACACAGATGTGCAGCGAGCCAGCAACGGCCAGTGCGAAGAGCAATGCGAGACGTATGGCGAGCATGGGTGTGGTGATGATGCTACGCATGACCAAGCGGTGCGTTAGAAGTATCCCACGATCCCAACTTGTAGGATGAGTGAGGTGAGTGGGAATTCCGATCTGAAAT
>JAURNF010000044.1 GCA_030830285.1 Candidatus Kapaibacterium sp. | reverse complement strand
TCATGCTCAACAATGCGGCACTGCGTTCCATACGGTGCAAAGCCTAACTCTCGCACCGTTGATCCGAAGAGTGCAACCACGGGCGCTCTCCGTGCGGCAGCTATATGCATCACTCCGGTGTCGTTGGTGACAACGCATGCGCAGGTATCGATCATCCGAACGGTCGCTTCGATCGATGTTGCCCCATCAGCACGCAGCATAGGGACGCCAGCGGCAGCCTCGACGGCACTGCAGAGCTCAACATCAGACGGACCCCCAAGGAGCACGACTTCGTGTCCGCGGCGAACGAGCGATGCCGCGAGTTCTGCATACCGCGCAACCGGCCACCTCTTCGTGGCATGGTGCGCTCCTGGGACAAGTGCGATGCGCGACCCTGTGATTGCTGGTCGCGTTGCGGGATAGATGCCGCGTTCGTGTTCTTCTGGAAGCCAGAGTTCGCAACCATCGTCATCCGGCACTAAGGGCAGATTCTGAACGCAGGATCGATAGCGATCGACGATAGGTGTGATGGTCGCTGGTCGACGCTTGAGGTAGACCATTGCGAGCTTCTCGATGCGATGTTTCGGCGAGAGCACCACGCGGCGTCCAAGTCCACGGCGAACTGTAGCCGAACGCAACGAATGCTGCAGGTCTACGATCAAATCGTACTCGCCATTCCACTCGCCGCATAGCGACTCGAGCATTTCGAGCTTGAGTTCGTCGAGTCCGCCCTCTGATGCGTGCACGGATGGCACCGGCCACACGCATGTCACGTGCGGGTTGTTTGCCCACACGTCTACAAAACGATCGGCTACCGCAATATCGATGCGTGCATTCGGATAGGTACGGCGCAGCTGTCGCACAAGCGGTGTTGCAAGCACAACGTCGCCCATCGACGACAGACGTATAACGAGAATGGAATGCATGTCTGCAAAGTTGCGATCAATTGCGATCTTTGCACTATCACCATTTTATCAGAGGTGCCTGCACATGCGCTTTTCCGTAGAACAAGACGACGAACTGGTAGTCTTTACCATCAAGGAGCCGATGCTCGACTCGACAATCGCTCCCGATGTAAAGAGCGAGCTGTTGATCTTGTGTCAGCCTTCCATCAAAGCGCTCGTGATCGACCTGACGTCGGTCCACTTCTGCGATTCACAAGGCCTGTCGTCACTCCTCCTCGCGCACCGACAGATGAAGGAGCATGAAGGCTTCGTACTGCTCGTTGGCACACAAGAAACCGTGCGAAACCTGTTCCGGATTTCGCAGATCGAGTACTTGTTCGAGTTCCAGCCAACGATCGCCGATGCGATAGCATGGCTTCAGGCGTAAGCCAGCACTTGATGTTTGCTTAGTTCTTCTCTGGGAGCGGGAGTGAGCCAGGAATGCCCATCAGTGGGAAGTCCTTGCGCAGCGGATAGAGCTGTGTTCCCTGCTCGTCCATGAAGTCCTCAGGCATGTAGAAACGGCGCAAGTCAGGGTGTCCGTCAAACATGATGCCGTACATGTCATACGTTTCACGCTCGTACCAGTTCGCCGCTTCATATACGTCGACTACCGTAGGCACGTGTGGGGCATCTTCGCGGACAGCGACCTTGATGCGCACGCGTGTCTTGTGCTCAAGTGAGTAGAGGAAGTACACAACTTCGAAACGGTCCGGCGTCTTGGCCCAGTCAATCGCAGTGATGTCAATCAACTGCGAAAACGACATCTGTGGGTTTTCCTTGAGCTCGTGCAGCACATCTAGAAGCTGCGCCTTCGGCACCGTTATGGTGAGATCGCCATGGTGTTCTACTGGTGTTACATCAGATGCAACAGCCTTGACCACATTGATGATATCAGAAAATGCTTGCGCCATGGAAGACCTCAGGAAGTAGGTGCTTACGAATTCGTTGATGAACGTTTCCGCGCCCAAGCAGGCACGGTGCGGAACACGATGTCCCACAACGGCGTGCTCACACCGAATCCAGTGTGATCATCGACGTAGTGGTGCTTCATGTGATACTCTTTCAGGAATCGACCAATTCGCGACGTCATTGGGAAATGGTGCGTTGCGTAGTGGATCGAATCGTATGCAACATAGCCAAAAATAAAACCGCCAAAGAGTGCGTTGTGAAACGGTCCCAGCACGGCAGCGAATAGCGCATAAAATGCCATCGCAAGAGGGATACTCACCAACAGGGGCATTACCAATCGCGTTGAATCGCGCGGATAGTCATGATGAATCCCATGAACAAGGAAGTGCACCCGCTTTCCCAGGTCGGTTGTTGGCTCGATATGAAATGCCCAACGGTGGATCATGTATTCAACCAATGTCCAAGCAAGTGTTCCTACTGCGAAGGCGCCGACGCTCGTCCAAACGCCAATCGACTGCATCCAAGCACTTCCAACCATACTGCCATAGAGCGTCCACACCACCACCGGCAGAAACACCACGAGTGGCGTTGCCGGGTGAATATGCGAGAAGTACTCCAGCACGGGGTTCTTGAAGAGCCGTACGGTCTCGTCCTTGTTGGAAATAAACATGGAACCCATATCGCAAAAATACGGAGATAG
>JAURNF010000043.1 GCA_030830285.1 Candidatus Kapaibacterium sp. | reverse complement strand
GTGAGTAGTTCGCCGATACGTCTGCCGACGGCAGGTAGGCACCAAACGCTTGTGTGAGTTCTGCTCCTGCAGCACGCGACGACGCGTAGGTTTCCTTAAGGTCGAAGCTGTTATCGATACCAATGCGAATGCACTCTTTCAACGTGAGCCGTTGTGCACCGCGTACCTGTGCAGTGCCAACATGCACTGCGCTTAGGAGCAGAAGAACCAACGCCAGATGACGTAGCATTGTCATAACCAGGGACACACAGATGAGTGAGAGAGAACAATCCACCGCGCGAAGCGGCATTCTACGTGCGCACGGGACAAAAGTTGCGTTACTTCCGAGCTTCACACCGACGTTGTGGGTCGCGCCCCCGAAGCGAACGAAGGCTATACTGTACCGTAACATAATGCTTCCCGGTTGCTTCCCGACCGGCTGTAATCGCCGTAAACTTGATTTCCGACGTCACATACTGATGTAGAATCACGTTAAGGGTGCGATCAAACGTACATACACCGAACGATGCAAGGACCGCCGTTACCCGACTATCGATGCCGGAGCCAGCAACTTCGTAGGCACCCGTGCCAGACTGCGTGTACTGAAGTCGCTTGACTGACCTTCCAAGCGTATCGAACTGGTTGACGACGCGCCAGTAGTTCTGTTGCACGAGTACGGGGCTTGGAGACGCATTTTCGACCAACATCACGGTATCGATCGATAGCCAGGTTTGATTCTGACGTCCGCACGAGCTGTCGATGATTGGCACCAATTGCGGATGGAAGAGTCCTCCAGGTGAAACGCCGCCGAGGCGCTCATCGTGCATCGACACCCAATGTCGGTGGCCAAGCGTATCAATTGCGAATCGGTGAATGCGTGACGTCCACGGATGCGCAGCACGTCGCGTTGTGTCGTAGGGAGGGGAGAGACGGTAGTTTTCCTCGCGCATGGCCAGGAGTTGTCGTGTCAGATACATCACCCCATCGCGTGACACGCTGTCGCAGACAAGGCGGATACGTTCAACGCGCTGCTTCCGGAACGACTCACCGATAGACTTATCGACGGCGATGCTATCAAATCCCTGCATGTCGTATACCAGCGTATCGCCTGCACGGAAATCGTATCGGAAGCAGATAGTGTCTTTACCGAGCGGACGTGGAGTGCCGCCTGGAGCGATGCGGAACTGTGCGTGTGCTGTAGCAACACAGAACAATATCAGGGTAAGTGCTACGATGCGCATCATTAGCGACGCTCCGACATACGCGTGAGCGTATAGCGAATTTGTGTCGCCACGGGCACCACCATCGACTGCTGTCCACTCAGCGACATTTGTGTCTGCATCGCTACCGTGCCATAGCTCGCTACGAGCATTCCGCTTGCTACATCGAGAAATGTCCGTCCACTGGACTGACCACTGCCTTCGAGTTCGAGTTCAATTCCGCTTGCATTAATGTCGCCCTCTTGCGTGAGCGCTGTTGATGACGCGTCGATCACCCAGCACCGCGTGCCCAACGTATCACGCACACCACGATACGTGAACTGCATCGTCATCATTGTCCGCACATCGCCAGATCCCGTCGGTGCTGCAGTTGTATCGTTCGTTGTGATTACCCATGTGCCGCCTACGGGCACTGGTTCTTTCGGGAGGTAGGATGAAAAGCGTTCAAAAACCTTCATTGACGACACAAACGCCGACGCGCCACCGTCGAGCGACGTCGATACCTTTGATGCGCGACCGAACTGATCCATTGTGAACCGTACGGTAACGCCATCAAACTGACTCAGCCGCATGGTGGTATCGCGCGAAACGCCAAGATCATCCATACCCCGCACACGCACCGAGGTCGTAACATCGCTCAGTGTCGAGGTGATATCCGCACGATCGATCGTAGCATCATTGACCATCATCGACATTATCATATTCGACGTTGACTCATTCGAAATGTCATTCATCGCCACGGTCATGTCTTGCGATGTTGTCATCGACATGCCATACCGGTACGAGGCGCCCTTGGCAAGCCGCACACGCAGCAGCGCGAGCTCGTCACCACTACGCACATACGCAGACGCATCGATTGCAAGCGCAATCGATGCGATCATACACAGACACATGATGTAGGGAAGACGGTGCATCGATGATCACCCTCTAAGGTTGTTACTCCATTGCAGCAGCTTCACGCTTCTTGGCACGTTGACGCATCGTGGTGTCAAGAATTTTCTTGCGCATACGAACTGACACTGGTGTGACCTCGAGCAGCTCGTCGTCTTCGAGGAACTCGATGCATTGTTCGAGCGAGAGTTGACGTGGAGCTTCGAGTCGAACAAGACCATCAGAACCGCTTGAACGCATGTTCGTCAGGTGCTTCGTGCGCGACGCATTCACGCTGAGGTCTTCTTCACGAGCATTCTCACCAATGATGAGTCCTTCGTACACAGGCTGGCCCGGCTCGATGAAGAGCGTGCCACGTGCTTGGACCATCTCCAATGCATATGCTGTTGCTTGTCCTGTTTCCATCGACACAAGCGCGCCACGGGAACGTCCGCTGATGGCGCCCTTGAATGCCTGGTACGAGTCGAATGTGTGGTGAATGATACCTTCACCACGTGTTGACGTCAGGAACTCCGTGCGGAAGCCGATCAAGCCACGAGCAGGCACGAGGAACTCACAGCGAACACTGTCGTTGCTCGGCGTCATCGCCGTCATCTCACCCTTGCGCTTGCCCAGACTTTCAATCACGGTACCAACGTGATCTTGTGGGACGTCAACGGTTACGTGTTCAATTGGTTCGACGAGCTTACCCTCTTCATCACGACGGAAGAGTACTTCCGGACGCGACACGGCGAATTCGAAGCCTTCACGGCGCATTGTTTCGATGAGGATTGCAAGCTGGAGCTCACCGCGTCCAGACACCTTGAAGACATCTGGCGAATCAGTGTCATCAACACGCAGCGACACGTTGTTACGAAGCTCGCGGTAGAGACGCTCACGAATCTTCGGCGTCGTAACGAACTTGCCTTCACGTCCAGCAAGCGGCGATGTGTTCACCATGAAGTACATGGCTATTGTCGGCTCTTCAATGTTGACGTACGAGAGTGGCTCTGTGCGCGATGAATCGGCAATCGTTTCGCCGATGTACACGTTCTCGAACCCTGAGAGAGCGATGATCTCACCGGCAGATGCCTCTTCGACTTCTGCACGCGTGATACCTTCGTGGACATACATCTTCGTGATGCGGCTCGACTCACGTGTGCCGTCAGGCTTGATCAAGTTCACGTTATCGCCGACCTTCACAGATCCCTCAATCACGCGACCAATCGCGATACGGCCGACATAGTCGGACCATGCGAGAGCACTGATGACCATTGCGAATGGAACGTCCGCATCGACCTTTGGCGGTGGGATGTGACGGACGATTGCCTCAAAGAGGGGATCGAGCGATGTTGCCTCATCCTCGAGCTTTGCCTTTGCAACGCCAAGCTTGCCGATCGCAAAAATGATCGGGAAGTCCAGCTGCTCGTAGGAAGCTCCAAGATTGATGAAGAGCTCCATGATCTCGTCGAGCACTTCGGCTGGACGAGCATCACTACGATCGATCTTGTTGATGACGATAATTGGTTTCAGGCCCATGTCGAGTGCCTTGCGCAACACGAAGCGTGTTTGCGGCAGCGGACCCTCGGCTGCGTCGACAAGAAGAAGCACGCCATCGACCATCGACAGCACGCGCTCTACCTCACCACCGAAGTCGGAGTGACCCGGTGTATCAACGATGTTGATCTTGTAGGTGTTCCATCGCACGGCCGCATTCTTGGCCATGATGGTAATACCTTTTTCGCGCTCGAGATCATTCGAGTCCATCACGCGTTCGGCGATAACTTGGTTGTCGCGGAACGTGCCGCTCTGACGCAGCATGTGGTCGACGAGGGTGGTCTTCCCGTGGTCGACGTGAGCGATGATTGCAATGTTGCGAAAATCTGAGCGGTCTTGTAGAGCCATATCCTTATCTGCGAATGGGTTAGTGCAAGCCACAAAGATAGGGAATTGCCGCCGTGTGACAGTTGCCCCCCCCCACGCCCCATGGTTTTCGATTGAACTTCGATTGTCGCTGGAGAAACTTACGTTCCGGCGGATGGAACATGTGTAGTTTGCTTCTTGGAGTATAAAACCTACCCGAAGCACGATGAAAATCACACTTTTGCTCGTCAGCGCGTTTGCTTCAGTCCTGGTTGCGTGTCAACGCAACACGGTGGGTCGTGCTTCGAACACGACGGTAGCTGATAGTGTGGTGATGTCGGATGACTCGAAACCTACAGTGCCTGATTCTGTGCCGATCGACACGATATCGGAGAGCCTGAGAAAGCCAACGATAAACGTTCAGGAATCAGATAGTGGAATTGACGCAACGAACGAGTTTTGCACGCTGCTGAGTGCGACATCCCAACGTTGGTTCGCTGGAGTCGAGAGTGGGGGCAAGGGGGTCGATTACTCGTTCAACGTGCGAATCACGACGCATCAAGAGATCAGTTTCGACAGTGCTTGGATTGGCAATCGTGCACACGCAGTTGCTGTTTCAAAGGAAACGGCGAGAGTATCAAACCAACCAGTCGCAATATCGAACGGCGATATGATTGTCTTGCGAGTGTCAGTGTTAGCAGAGAACGTTGCTGAAGCTCGCGAATCACGACCGCCAATCGTGTATTCTGGTGCGGCCTTGATATCGTTCACTGTCAACGGCAAACAACACTACTTGGTAATCAAAGACATCAAATCACGGCAGGCCAGCTACAGGCCATGAGTACATACTTCTACAGGGGAAAGAACATGAAAACACGGTTACAATCCATTGTCTTGCTGATACTGCTGATCACCACCCAAGAGTCAATCGCTCAATCTTGGATGGCGAACATTCAAACAGACAATCCAACATTTCAAGAGATGCGAGACGCGTTCAGCGATTATTGGCGCGGCAAACCCATCGTCAAAGGACAAGGGTATAAGCAGTTTAAGCGTTGGGAGTGGTACTGGGAATCACGACTCTTACCGAACGGACAGTTTCCAAAATCCTCAGTGACGTGGGATGAGCATCAACGGTATCGCGAGTCGCATAGAGCTCCAGCTAGCAAGCGAGTTGAGACGATCATGTCGTC
>JAURNF010000042.1 GCA_030830285.1 Candidatus Kapaibacterium sp. | reverse complement strand
TCAGCAACATTCGATTCCCCTATTGGCCGCATTGCCATTGGCGGACCCGGCAATGACCTCTATGTTGGCTCCTACGCGATCATCATTGACGTTGGCGGCAATGATGTGTACAACCTTTCAACGCAGCGCTCGAACCGAAGCAATTCATTGCACGTTCAATGTATCATCGACCTCGACGGACAAGATACCTATCGAGCTGGCGATCATGCACTAGGATCGGGGTTCGCAGGTGCCGGCATCCTCATCGACCGTCGTGGCAACGATGTCTATGTTGCTGGCGACTACAGTTTGGGCTCTGGGTTGGTCGGCGTCGGAATCGTCCATGACCTCGAGGGAGATGACACGTACACGTCTGGAACCAACACGCAGGGTTCGGGCATCTATGGCATCGGCATCTTGTACGACGACAACGGCCACGATACCTATCGATGTCATGCGCAAGGTCAGGGATTTGGTGGAACCGCCGGCGTCGGCATCCTTAATGACCTACGTGGCAATGACCAGTACATCGCCGCAAGCCCGTACGTCGATATCCTGCGGTACGATTCCCATCAAGTGACCTTTGCACAGGGCGCAGCTCTTGGCTCACGTCCGTACGCATCTGGTGGTATCGGCATCCTTCTTGAGCACGATGGCAATGACCAGTATGTATGCGATATCTACGGACAGGGCACGGGATATTGGTTCGGGCTGGGCGGACTTGTCGATGTGCGCGGAGATGACCGATATCAGGCCTATCAGTATGCGCAAGGATCAGGTGTCCACTTCGCAACAGGAGTACTGCGTGACCACAGTGGCAGCGACGTGTATGTGTCGCATGGTGTTTCCATGGGGTGCGGTCACGACGTCGCTACTGGGGTCTTGCTCGATGAAGCTGGAGATGACGCATATGTTGTCGAAAGTCTGTCGCTTGGCGGAGGTAATGCCAATGCAGTTTCCATCTTCATTGATCTCCTTGGAAACGATGCCTACATCGCACAGCATGAGCCTTCGACAATGGGCTATTCCGACTTCCGGCGCTCGTATGGCATGATCGGCGTATTCGTTGATGCAGACGGCACAGATTCGTACACGTCAAAACAGCGCAACAACACTTGGTCGATGAAGTCAACCTATGGCGTGTTTGTTGACACCACATCATCATCGTTGGCAGATCAACAACAAGCCATGTCACAGGCGTCGACACTATCACAGGCACCCCTTGCAACGAGTTTGGACAGTCTCTTTATCCAAGCATCGGCTGCACCACTGAGGTTCCAGCCAAACGTTGCTCCTGCTCGCAGTGCGATAGCAAGTAAGGGCGAAGGCGCACTCCCCTTCCTCGCAGAACGCATGTCCACGCAGATGCCGCGGGAACGCATAACGCTTGAGACCGTGCTCCCACAGATCTATGCAACCGCACCAACGTCAACCAGCGCGCTCCTACGATCATCACTGCGATCAATGGATGCAGCAGCATCAGGCGTTGCAGCTACCATCATCAGCAAGGTGCGCGATACGTCATGCATCACCGATCTCATTGCACTGGCTTCTGATCCATCATGGCGTCGACGTCGACTTGCTGTGTTTACCTGGGGCGACCTCAACGATACACTCTATTCGTCATCGTTTGAGCATCTCCTGCGCGATCCCGTTCCCTATGTTCGACAGCGAGCTGCGTATGCGTTTGCCAAGCAACCATCGTCATCCTTTGACCAACTCCGATCCGTACTTACTGATGAGGATCACGTTGTGCGCAGCGCAGCGGTGGAAGGAGCACTTCGGGGACGGCGTCGTTCAATGCGCGAGCTGCAATCATGGTGCGTCTCAATCACCGATCCACTCATCCTCCGTACCAACATGCGTTTGCTGGCGTGCTCGGACACAACCGAAGCCGACGTACGTGAGTTCGCATTGTGGTATCACAAGACGCCGGCACTCACACGAGAGATGATGGACCATTTGCTTCCGACTCTTCCATCTCCGTGGAATGCTCTCACAGCCGAGCAACTTACATCGATTGCATTCCCTCCCAAGAAGCGTAAACAACGTCGCACGAGTCAATGATCCGTCATCACTACACGCTCGACCACATAGCACGCGAACTAACGTCTATCCTGGCGACCGGCAAGCTTATCGAAGCTTGGACGCAGGAGAAGTATAAGGTATCGATGGTGTTTGCTATTGGAGATGAGTTGCGAACGTTTCTGTTCGACACATCGCCCAACGGTGGCGTGTGTTCCGAGCAGCCACAGCTGCGCCGTGCCCGTAGCAACACACTCGATGTGTTCCGCAGCGCGTGGGGCGAGTCTGTTGCACTTGTGACGAAGCATCCCGACGATCGCGTTCTTACGATCTGGCTCACGACACACCACATCCAGTGCGAGTACTTTTCGTCCGGCAATGGAAACATCCTGTGCACCGTCGATGGCGTTGTTGTTGAAGCACTGCGCGACGCTGGTACTCGGTGCGACAAGCGCTACGAGATCGTTGCACCTGAACGTACTCCACTATGGTCGAATCCAGCATTGACTGTTCAGCAGTCATTGGCTCGCTGTCCGCTCTTACTCGGACCCTGGTATGCCGAGGAAGTCTGCCTTCGTGCATCGATCGCACCTACGAAGCTTGTCGGAGAGGTAATACACGAGGAGCGTGAATCCGCTGAACGATTGGCGCAAGAGCTTCACGACACCTGTGTCAGTACCGACGCATACGTTATCCTGGGGCGCGGCGACGTACGCCTTCTTTCACTTGTGCGCCTCACGAATTGGGAAGTGATCTCAACACACCAATCCGTCCTTGAGGCATCACGAGTCGTATTGCGCGAGCGATATCGTATGGATGCGCTGCGTTCAACACGACAGCAGGCAATACGAAGCACTACAGCTGAACTTGATCGTGCAACCAGAACGTTAGCAGCAATCACATCCGACCTTGTTCGAGACGCACGTTCATCACGCTATCGCGCCTGGGCGGATATTCTCCT
>JAURNF010000041.1 GCA_030830285.1 Candidatus Kapaibacterium sp. | reverse complement strand
TTTGGTCAAGCCTCGTTGTATACCGAAGTGTTCCCTGGTCCAACGGTCTTCTCGATTGTTGATGTTCGCAATCAACAGCCATCGGTGATTGGCACATTCGAATGTCAACTCGCCGAACGAACGCCATACAGCATTGTGATGTATCGCGATGCAGCATCAGATGATGCGCTGATCATGTTTGTTCAGGAAGACGACTTCACACGTCAGGCTGTTCGTCCATTTGTACCGATTGAAGCACGTACAGCTGATATACGCGCCGTCAATCTCTCGACGAGCTCAGTAACGGTTACGCTGCCCCGCACATCAACCACCATCACGTCTGGCCTGCCACAGCGTACAAGTAGTGCGTTTGTTGCCTCAGTTACATGTGAGTCGGAACGACCTGATGTAGTGACTGTAGCGTTTGCTGATGGACGTGAGATCGTCGACAGTACATCGCTTGTAGTGCGAGGAACGTACACAGTGTATGCGAGCGATTCGGGATCGCGTGGACAATTGGTGATTACACCCGCAATACAACGTCCATTCGGTTCGACTGGCTTCAGTGTAGTGCGTGTTGTCAACACGTCGACCATCGCAAGCGACGTCGTGGCTTCGGTAGGCGCACGCATGGATCCGAGTAATCCCGGTTCCATCATTTCCGGTACAGCGATTGCCCGAAATGTGCGCAATGGCTCGTTTTCTGCACCTGTTGCTGTTCAAAGCGGTGTCGTTCCCATATCAATTACCACAACAAATCGTCCAACGCGTATCGTCGAGGTCACAACGCTCCAGATTGAGCCAAACAAGAATTACGACCTTGTTGTGTACGACGAGGATGGACAAGCTCAAACCATGCTCATCGAAGAACGCGAGCCTGCAGGATCGTTGCGTAAACTCGACGAAGGTGCCTTTGTCTACGTGATCAATGGTTCCTCACGTCGCACGGCCATGCAGTTGCAACTTGGCAACGTGATTACATCTGGCACACTGTTCCCCGGTAACACCATCGCTACGACGCTTCCCTTAGGAGCAGTCTCATACAGCGTTAACGGCGTGAATGGGACAGTCACAACACGCAATGGTGAGCGCTCAATGCTCCTGTATGCAGAGGGTGGCGGCGCGCCAGGCATCATCACGATCACAACGCCACCACTGCTGCCACAAGCTGGGATCACACGGCGACGTGTGATCAACGCCTCAGAAGATGTCGCAAATGTGTCCATCAGCATCGATTCGATCCCAGGTATGTCGGGAGTTGGGGAGTATCTCGCTACCAATGTGGCATTTGGGACAGCTTCTGACGTATCCGTGACTAATCTCGACAGACGTGGCACGTACTATGTGTACGATGCCGCAACGCGCACGCAGATGTACACACTTCCGGTACAGCTCGCTCCTCTCGGTAGCAATTTCAGTCTCATTGTTGTTGGTCGTAAAGAAACGGGCTACGAAGTCATCGTCACGCAGGAGTTCTAGCTCTTCTGCTGGTGGTATATTTGTCATTCCATGCAAACACCGTCGCTGTATCACCTCGCACATCGCATTATCGCTGCACTAGTTTTTGTGCTCGGCTCGCTTCACCAGATGCATGGTGCAGAAGCGAATGTGCCTGCACAGCTCACACTCGAGCCAGGTGCCGTGGCACGCATCGCAATCACGGGTAGTCTCCCTCTGGGCGGTGATGTTTCGATCACAGTTCGCTATAACCCAAGCATCGTTCAGGTTGTCGGTGCACGTGGAGCTGAGACGTATGCACTTCGATGCATTGCACCAAGTGTCTCGCTCCCAACGGTTATCTCTGCAACCAGCGCAACAGTTACCATCCAGTGTCCATTTAGCGTCAGTATTGCGAACGACACGCTTGTGGTGCTCGAACTACAGGGTGTGATGGGTTTAGACTCTGTAGGTGCGCTCAGTGTTGATTCGATTGCAATCAACGGAGAAGGCGTTCCCGATCTTGTAGCAAACGAATGTCAGGTTCGACGCGGTGGTGGAGTGCTTGGTGGATACACGATTGCACAAGGAATTACCGGTACCTATCCAAATCCCTTCCGTGAGCGAACGCGCGTTGTCTATGTGATGCGCGCACCAGGTACAGTGCGGTGTGCACTTCGCACGTATCAGGGCAGAATCGTCACGGAGATTCCTCCTGTTGAGGCAACGGCAGGAGAAAACACCGTAGAGCTTGCCATCACAACATGGGAAGTTGCTGCTGGTGCATATGTGGTGACACTTACGACGGACGAAGGCACGTACTATCATCCTGTGACGGTGATGAAATGATGCGTGCATTGCTCATACTCGTCGCAGTCGTGTCACTTGCTTCGACAGCATTTGGTCGCGATCCAGAGGTGATCACGAAGAACTCAGAGGGTCGGGAGTTTTGGCTGGTCTTCATGAAGAACTTCCGTGAAGCAGCGCAGCGCGACGGAAAGAATCAAGAGAACCTGCGTCTGCAGCTGTTCATCACGAGTAGCTATGATGCTGAAGTTCGTATTCAGATTGAAGAGCTCAATTACGACAACACGATAACGATTCGTGCCAATGCGGTAGTACCTGTGCAGATTCCTGCGCGCGCCCAACTACGCTTGGTCGAGCAGCCTGAGCGTCTGGCGGTACATGTCACAGCAGATACAACGATCAGTGTGTACGGACTCAACAGTCGCTACCAGACAACAGATACGTTTTTGGGTCTGCCCGTTCAAGTACTTGGTAAAGAGTACCGCGCTGTTGGCTACACCAAACTTTCATCAGATCTCCTCTCGGCATTGTCAGTTGTTGCCACAGAAGATGAGACAGACATCACCATCACACCTTCTGTAACAACATCTACCGGACGTCCGGCTGGTGTGCCGTTCACAGTGCGCTTGCGTAAAGGTGACGTCTACAGCGTGGGCGCTCGATGGGAATCGATCGGTCAGTGCGACCTAACAGGGACGCTGATTACATCGACAAAGAACATTGCTGTGTTCAGCGGACACAACTGCGCGTACGTGCCGCCAAAGATTGATGCATGTAATCACCTCGTCGAGCAATTGCCACCTGTGAGTGCATGGGGAAAGCACTACTATTTGGGCATGCTTAAAGAGCGCTCGAAGTA
>JAURNF010000040.1 GCA_030830285.1 Candidatus Kapaibacterium sp. | reverse complement strand
TTGGAAGGTGCCGTATTCTGCATCGAAGACGTGTCTTGTGCGCGCAAGCAGCTCGCGCAACGCATCGATCGCTGATACATCCAATGCGATGTTCACGATCGCGGTTGGTGTTGATGTGCAGGCGTACGACATCGTAACACCGCAGATCAACGCGAGTGTGCCTACGCCAGTGAAGCCGCGCGTTGTTGTGCGCAACCTTGGTGATCAGGACGTAAGCGACGTTGTGTGCAAGCTCGCAACGAAGTGGGTGCGCCACACCGCGCCATCAGATGTGAAGACGGTTACCATCCCTCGTCTCCGTGCAGGAGCGCAAGACACGATCGAACTCGATGCGCTTCCGCTGCTTGCCTCGGGTGTGCACGTGGCTGATTTCACAGTGCAAGCGAAGGGAGACGAGAATCCTGCGAATGACCGCTTCGCTCGTGAGTTTACATCTGTTGGCTTAACTCCGCCGTACGCCCTGCGCTACGAAGAGGGTCCAATCCGCGTCCTCTTGCAGTGGCAGATTGAGGCGCCAGCGTCGAATGATCGTGTTGAAGTATGGCGTGGCTCAACAGCAGCAACGCTTGAGAAGATTGCGACGCTGCGTGCAACGGCGACATCATACGTGGACCTCGGTGTGTCGAATGGCGCGACGTATTGGTATGCTGTGCGTACTGTGCGCGGCACGCAGCAAAGCGTGTTCACGCCGGCGATCTCAGCTGTGCCGACGTCCTACCCGCATGGTATACCGAACGGTGTTGGCATGCAGGCACCGTCGCTGATTTCACCTGCAGCGAACACGACAGGCGTACCGTCACCGACGGCACTCGTGTGGTCAACGATGCCACACGCTGCGCAGTATGAAGTACAAGTAGCTGTCGATGCAGCGTTCACAGATCTTGAATATGTGTTCATCACGCGTGATGCAGGTGCTCTGCTCGTCTCACAGCCGGAGGATGCAACGCGATTCTGGCGCGTGCGCGGACACAATGGGTCGACCACGAGCGACTGGTCGAAGCCAGCGCGCTTTACCACCTCGCCATCATGCAGCGGCTCGGCGCTCGTGTTTGATGGAAAGGACCAGCGTGCAACGGACGCAACACTGACATGGAACGGCGGTCCGGTAACTGTTGAGTATTGGACGTACGTCAAGCGTTCGACACTCAAGCCATCGACAACCTTTATGGTGGGTGAAGGCGACAACGGCGGCAATCGTTTCCAAGCGCATGCACCATGGGAAGATGGCAATCTCTATTGGGACTACGGCAACATCGGTGATAAGGGACGTATTAGTACGTCGTTCAATCGCTTCTTCGATCAGTGGGTGCACATCGCATTTGTGAGTGATGGAAGCTCGTTCAAGGCGATCTACATCAATGGTGAGCTCGCAGCGTCGGGCAACGAAGCGTCGGCACCAACAGGGTTGAAGAAGTTGACCATTGGCGGTATGGTTGGCAACAATGCGTTCAACGGCAGCGTCGACGAGTTCCGCATTTGGAACGTCGTGCGCACTGCTGATGAGATTCGCTCGAGCATGTCACGTCGTGCTCCGCGTGGATCCGAGGCAACGAAGGTTGTTGGATGGTGGCGTATGGATGAGAACTCGGGCACATCGTCGAAGGATGCGGTGAAGAATCGCGTGCTTACACTCGCTGCTGCATCGATGTGGACCAAGAGCGGTGCGACAATTGCATGCGAAGACCTCTCTCCGCTTGCCGCACCGTCGTTCACTTCCGGAACGGGTGCGCAACCTCTTGTGCGCGATCACACACACGAAGTCGTGTGGAGTGCTGTTCCGGTAGCACGTGGCGCTGCGTGGTACGACGTCGAAGTTGTAGACCCTGCAACGCAGGCTGTGATCACGTCGAGGAATAACGTCGTGCCAATGGGTTCTGCCGCTCGCGCACAATTCCCAGAACTGCCTGCAGATAGCACGATGACGATCCGTGTGCGTGCGCGCTCGACGTTCATCGACGGACCGTGGAAGGACGCATCGCTTACGACGCAAACACCGTGTGAGACATCTGTCGTGCGCTTCACGGGTAATGGCGAGCGCTTTGTTTCGCCAGACTTTGTGTTTGGTGGCAGAGCGGCCACGGTTGAGTACTGGAGTTTGGTCAATGCCGATCAGGTGAAGCAAAGTGTTTCGTTTATGATTGGCGAGGCGATGAATGATTCGAAGCGTTTCCAAGCGCATGCACCATGGGACGATAAGAACTACTACTGGGACTATGGAAACGTGAATGATGCTGGTCGGGTATCGACCAGCTACGAGAAGAACCTCGGTGTATGGACCCACGTTGCCGTTGTCAGCAACGGCTATGATTCGATGGCGATCTATTTCAACGGTCAGCTTGCGAAGCGCTCAAGCTTCACGTCAGCGCCAGGCGATTTGCGCAAGCTCACGATTGGTTCGAATCCGTACACGAACTTCAATCATCGTGGTTCGATGCGCGACCTCCGCATTTGGAATGTGATGCGCAGCGAGCGCCAGATCCGTGAGAACATGCATCGTCGTCTCGTTGGCGATCATTCAGGACTCGTTGGTACGTGGCTGCTTGACGAAGGTGAGGGCCTCGGTGCACTCGATGCAACGGGGAACAGTCCGCGCGCACTCAGCGGTACAGAGATCACATGGGATCAAGGAGCGAACAACATCATGCACGCCCCAGCGATGATTGAAGGTCCAACACGCGTCTATGGTGTCGACACTGCCACATATCGTTTGCGACGTGCAACGCCAGGCGGGATACAGTGGAGAGCGGTCGGAGGTGAGATCGTGAGAGGCACCGTCGATGAGATCCATGTGCGCTGGAATCAAGACACCTCTGACAAACGCATCGTTCTCACGCGCAGATGGCCAGAAGGTTGTAATGATGTAACAACAGTGCAGGTTTTGTTTGACCCAGGTATGAGCGTCGACGGAGAAGACGCGCCACAAGCAGATCTGTCGATTACACCGAACCCAGCAAGCGACTACGTGCGAGTGAATTGGAACGCGAGCATTGAGCCATCGCACATCTCCCTTGTCGACGTGCAGGGACGTGTTGTGTGGATGTCTGCTGGATTGCAGCTCAACGCTGGTGCATCGATGAACATCCCGCTCGATCGTATTGCAGCCGGCACCTACACGGTGTGTGTTACTACCGCGCGAGGCATGCAGGTTGCACGTGTGGTTGTGCAGAGATAAGCAGGACTATCGTTGAATGATAACGAGCACGCTCTGCATTCGCTGAGCAGTGCGCGTGACAAAGATGTACAGGCCCGGTGCTAGGTGGCTCACGTCAATCGTGCCACGTGCATCGGGCTCGTGCGTTGTAATGAGAGTGCCAGTGAGTGAATACACACCGACTGTACCTGACAGGCCATGTAGCACTGTGCTCGCAGGCTGTGGCCAAACATGAGGAAGTTGCTGTGTCGATGAATCAGCCACTGAGGTAGAGGATGAACGCGTGATGCGCTTCATCATGGAGCCGGCGATGATGTAGCCAGTGCCGTTTGCGTTGTCAAACACGCGCCGTGGTGCAGGTGGATAGTAGATCCACGAACTCACACCAGCATACGGATTGAGCGTAAGCACGTCGCGATCATCGATTGTGCCACGGATAATGTCGACGCGACGCGCACGCCGTTCCAATGCGTAGAAGATTGTATTGTCGTCGAGACGAAGAAGCTCTGCCGTATAGTTCGGGCTGATGTAGCCACCCGTGCTCGTGAAAATCCCATTGATTGTAGCGGATGCGTACGTTGTGTCGGTGTTGAGTACAAAGCTGGACGCCGACGACACATCGTTGGTTTGGATTGACCTCCATGTGGATCCACCATCGACCGTCAGACGAGGCTGCACTGCAATGGTGTCGCCACGAAGAAGCAACACACGGAATCCGCGCGAGTAGGTAGGCGACGTGCGAACCTGCCACTGATCACTTGAATGTGAGCGCACGTGCACGGAGTCAGCAAGTACGATGAGTTCACTGGGTGTGAGCGACGCGCACGTGATTGACGAGCCCAATTGCGTTGAGGTGGTCATTGTGCGTGCCTGAGCGAAGGGTCCGTCAAGCATGATCACCGTATCACGTGTGGCCAGCACGATGCGAGCGTTGCTGTCGGTTGTGAGTGATTGCAGTGATCCCTGCAAGGGGATGTCGCGTGTGATCCACGTCGAACCATGATCACGCGACACGAGCAGCATGGTGAAAGCAGAGTTTGATGTGGCGCTCGGACTACACGACGCGGCGAGAACAAGTGTCGAGCCGGCGGCCGCTGTATGCGACCACGTACGTGTAGAGGTCTTGAGCATCCGTGCGAACTGATACGAATCCGAGTCGGTCGGTGTTGTCCCATCGGGTTCGATCCGCGCCAGTGAGACGCCATATCCAGCAAAGAACCAACGCGGTTGCGCCGCTGACGCATGCCACCACGCAACACCTGCTGTGACAGTCGTTCGATACACCACAGGTGAATAGCTCTTTACGATCCGCAAGGTGTCGTTGATGGCGGTAATCAAATCCGCATTGTAGATCGCGGCACCGCCACCATAGCGCGATGCGATGACGGGTGTGATTGGATACTGACTGGACGTATGAAGTGTTTGCGTGCTGTCTCGATCATTCCACACGGCAATGACACTGCCAAGTCCATATGAGATGATGAGTGACAGCTGAGATGACAATGCCTGCAGGAAGACGGGTGCGTTAACGTTGTTCAGCTGACGTTTCCATGCAGTTGTACCCGTGTTGATATCAATCACACGAAGCTCGCGCAATGCCGTATCGATCAGAGTGCAGTGCTTGCCGTCGGCAGCAGACGAAAGATGCGGAGTAAAGCCATCGAGCATGAGCGTGTCCACGCGTAGAACTCCGTCGCGCAGTGTGCAACGAAGGAGCGAGCTATCGATGGGTATGACGACGTGCTCATTACAGCGCAGTATACTACGACCAGTCGATGGGAGATTGTCGATGAGCATCTCACGTCTGTTAACGATGTTAACGGCAATGATGTCCCCAAGGGCAGTTCGCAATAGTGCTATGCTGTCGCTCGCTACGGCAACATGCGTGAAGTTCGTCCCACGATATCGCTCGCACAACTCAACAAGTGGTCCGCCAGGAATTGTGCGCACAACGCCCTCGCCGGCCATAACGATACGTGGCTTGAGCTCTGCAGTAATGTCCATCGCGCGGACCGGACGCATCTCGTAGGGCAAGCAAGAGAGCACGTCTTCAGAGAGCTGCGCTTGCAGCGTTGTCCATCCCGTGAGGCACACGATGATCAAACGAAGCATCTTCGGTATGTTCGCCGTCATGTTTACACTCCCAGATCGTACACCCGATTATTCTGACGAGCAACGTCAGGCCATGCTCGCCATGGTCGCGAGCATTACTGATGGTGAAGATAACTTCATCGCTAATGCAGCCAACACGGCGTCGGTGCTGTTTCACATGATGCCCGATGTGAACTGGACGGGGTTCTATCTGTTCGACGGTACGGAGTTGGTGCTGGGTCCGTTCCACGGTAAGCCAGCCTGCATACGAATTGCACTCGGACGTGGCGTGTGCGGCACGGCGGCAGCGGAGCGTCGCACGATTGTCGTACCAAACGTTGAAGAGTTTCCCGGACACATCGCCTGCGATGCGGCAAGCGCCTCGGAAATCGTTGTGCCTATCGTGCACGATGGCGCTCTCATTGGTGTGCTCGATGTTGATAGTCCGACCATCGGACGTTGTACGGGGGCAGATGCGGAGTTTCTCCAGCAGGTTGTCGACATTCTTGTGTCACGTACGTATGGTGCGCCGACACGATGATGCGTGCTCCGCATCATTGGATATCTCACCGTCGTCTCATCGATATGCCTCATACCTCTGCAGGTATGTGCTCAAGTACTCGTTGTGGAAGTGCAGCCTGTGCCCGCTGCTGGCGAGCCGGAGTGGGTTGAACTTGTTAACACATCAGCAACGTCCGTCTCGTTGCGCGAATGGACGCTGTGCGATCCGCGGGGGTGTAGCGATCTGCCAGACGTTGTGATTCCGCCGGGCACACTGTGCGTACTGACGCGCGACAGTGCAGCGTTGGTCGAGCAGCGACATATCCCCGATTCGGTAGCCGTGCACAGCGCCGCACTACCGTCACTCAACAATACTACCGATACGCTGATGCTGCTGCGTCGCAGCGTGTTGATCGATCGCATGTCCTACACTGTTCGGACAGTTGATCGTGGTCGCAGTATCGAGCGACGTGGCAGTGAGCGCGATGGACGCGTTGCGTGGGACTCAGCATGGGAAGTAACAACGGCGTTTGATAGTGCGACGTGCGGACGTATCAATTCGGCTGTTCGGAGCGAGATGGATTATCGACTGCGTGCGATGCGCGTTTCGCGCGATCGCGTGACGATTCACGTTGCAAATGATGGTACACGCGCTGGTGGTCCGCGGCGCGTGGTGTGTGGCTGTGATGATGTGGTGTTTGATACCGTGGTCGGACCCCTCCGTGTTGGCGAAGAGGTGATATGGCTCGTGCCAGAGGGCTGTGTGCAAGGACACGAACGTGTTGCATTTCGCACGATTCATACGCGCATCGAAGGAGCGGACGATCGGCCGGAGAATGATGTCATTACCACGCGCATCACGATTCCTCCGGTGGCCGGTATGGTGATGATCAACGAAGTTCTCGCGCAACCTCG
>JAURNF010000039.1 GCA_030830285.1 Candidatus Kapaibacterium sp. | reverse complement strand
CGGAACTCGTTGTTGATGAGCATCGACCCACCGAACCACATGTTGAGCATGTCGTTGAATGCACGTGGCCATACAACGGCGCGAGCAGTGAGCGTTGGACTGTTGCCTTGGATGACGGACTGCTGATCTTGTCCGTTGCTTACGCGCAGACGTGAAAGTGCCTCCGAGCCGAAGACCCCAGCTTGCACCGATAGCCACTTCAGTGATTCGTAGTTGATCTCTGCGCCAAACTCTGACCAATCAGGTGCGAGGTAGGTCTGACGGAGCGTTGTGTTAGCCCAGCTATAGGGCGCCATCGTGTGATCGTCGTAACGCATGCCAATCGACGGACGGAACAGACCAGCGCGAATAGTTGGGAGCGATGCGTCGGGTTGAAACAGCACCGAAGCCGATCCAATCCGCTGTCCGGGATACCTACTTCGCGTAACATCTGTAATGCGCAATGCAGCAAGATTGAATGAACCCTCGACAGTGACGGCCTTCACGGGTGTGATTGCCGCGTAGAGACTTGCCTGCATCGGGAATGTCGAGCGCGACGATCCCTCGAGGAAGGAGCGTGTGTTTTGCACGCGCACATCCATGCCAACAGTGAGCAGTCCATCAAAGAACTGATTCGATTCGTCTTCTGGATAGGCCCACGAGATCAGCGATGACTTGCGAGGCACCATGCTGACATCGTAATAACTATACCAGCCGAGTTCGTTGCGGAGTCCGCCACCAGTAGGGCTTACGTGACAGTTCACGCAGCGATTGCCGGTGAGCGCAGAGAATTGCGGGATCGCCATTGCCGCTGACGAACTGGCAACCAGCAGAGCGACCATGATCGCTCGTACGATGTTAGAGTGTAATGGCAACAAGTGACGACTCAAGAATGGAAATAGCACGTTGATTTGTAGCAATTGTTGTGACCACGCGCGTTTGGCGCTGTCGTACGATTCCGAATCCAGGTGCCAGCCAAAGCTCATCTGTAATCTGTGTCTGTTGCGTTTCGGTAGATGTTGTTGCCTGCATGCGAATGAGAACACACGACACAAATACCCGTACCTGGGTGGCAACCGTATCGACGCAGGTCACGATGGTATAGATGTTGGTGGGTTCCGTGCCTTCGCGGGTACGTCGTGGAAAGGTTGTGCCTGGAGCCAGTGGAGCGGCCAAGCGACGTCGTCCGACGGTGTCCGTTGCGCGTTCAAACGTGATCAACTCGGAAGCATCAGCCCAGTGATATGTGGTATCAACGATTGTAACTCCACCCTGCGTGGTCTCGCGCTGTACGGCAAGAGCGTTCTTTTGTGCTGCGATGGACACGGCAGTGTCGATCACGGTAAATCGGTACGTGGCATACGGGGTGACCGATGTATCACCCGATGGTGTGATGTCGGTAGTGCTGTACACCAGCGTTGTCGATACACCGACACGCGACGCGAGTAGGTAATCTGGTATGCGATACGTTCTTACGGATGGACCCAACGGATCCGGCAATACCGGAGTGCCCGCGCATGCTCCAAGCAGGAGTGCTGTTGCTGTGGCGATGAGAGCGATGCGAAGCATGGGCACAAAATAGCGAACGCGCGCCAGCCAATGGCCGACGCGCGTTCGTTGAGAAGCGTGTTGTTGTTACTTCAGGTTCATCGATCCAACGCACTGTTCGAAGAGCGGCAGGTAGACTGCTTGCTCGTCCTTGAACCAGTTGAGCGTGATGCGGAACATCTTGTCGCCCTTGACCGTGAAGTACGCACGTGAACCAACGCCAGCACCACCGGCGTAGTTGAAGTAGTATGCCTTCTGACCATTCACGGTTGTTGGTGTCGCCTTTGCGCCTTGGTAGCGTGCCTTGTTCTGCTCGATGATCTTATCGAGGTTCTTCTGATCCTTCGCATCAAACACATCCACCTGGATCGTACAGTCGAGTCGTGAGCCAGCGAAGCTCATCGACGACAGACCCTTTGAGCTGCCCTTTGTGCCTTGGAAGTTGTCCGGGATCTTGATCGAGAAATCAGCAGCTGCATAGGCACGGAGCGTTGTCGACGGTGGCTCTGGTCCGGCAGGGGCTGCTGTGTCGACCTTTGGTGCAACGACAACCTTTTGCGCGAGCTTTACCGACTTGATCATCTCAGCAAATTCGGCTTCGTAGTCTTGGAACGTATTGCCAAACGCTGCGAGTGTCAGCGTCGTGACCAATGAATCTTGCTCAGCGAAATACATCTCAATGCGGCACTTGCCGTCGATCTGGTCGAATTCAATCGAGAGCTTCTTGCCGACCTTTCCACCGAACGTTACCGCTTCGTCGAGGTACATCGGCACAGGTGAGTCAGAGATGTCCTTTGGCTTGGTTGTATCGCGCTCGAACTCAAGCTTCGACTTTTCGATGATCGATGCCATTGTTGGATTCGTGCTGTCGATCGGAATCACGCGGAGTTCGACCTTCGCTCCACCCTCGCCCTTGCTGAAGGTATTGAAACGGCTCGCGGCAGACTTCGACGATGTGGCAAGGATCATGCTGCCCTTGCGTGTTTGAATGTTCCAGTTCGCTGGAACCTTCATTTCAAACTTGCGTGCATCATCGGTTACCACCTTGAGCGACTCGATAGGAACCGGACGAACCTTTGGTTCGCAACCGATCACAACAAGTGCGGCGAGAAGACCAAAGAGGATACTGCGTACAACCATGGTTATGGACTCCAGAGAAAAAACGCGACGAATGCTAGTTGTTAAGTGCACCTTCAGCAACCCATTGGCGCATACCCCGAACGTGGTTCGCCGTGATGTTTTGCTGGAGATTGCCGAATGGATGCGTAAGAACGCCCTCGAGAATCTGAATGATCACACTCTCGTTAGGACGTGATGGAACGATCAGGTTAGGTCGATCAAACATGATCGATGAATACGATGTCAGGCGAATGCCAGCCGCAGCTGTGATGTCGGAGTGGCAGCCACCATTGGCACATGTGACTGTGAGGAATGGCAACACCTGTCCGCGAAATCGTACGTTCGAGTCGGGAAACACCACGTCTTGCGGTTGCGTAATGGTGCTGCTGGAGCAGGCGGCCATGGTTGCAAGCGCGAGAAGCGTGAATACCACGATGATCGAACCATGCGGCATTAGTAGCTCTCCTCCGGACCCGGGAAGTTGTGTCCGCGAACATCTGCCACATAGCTCTGCACGGCCGTCGTCATGATGTCGTGCAATTCTGCGTACCGACGGACGAAACGCGGGCGGAACTCGGTGGACATTCCCATCATATCCGTCCACACAAGAATCTGTCCGTCACAGTCAGGTCCAGCACCGATGCCAATTGTTGGGATCGACACACTCGCGGTAACCTCACGTGCGAGGTGCGATGGTACCTTTTCGAGAACGATGGCAAACGCGCCTGCTTGCTCAAGAGCAATCGCATCACGCTTGATCTGCTCAGCTTCCTCGTCGGTAGCACCACGTTCCTTGTATGAGCCGAACTGATGGATGCTCTGCGGGGTGAGACCAAGATGCGCCATCACAGGGATGCCGCTCTCTGTCATCAGTCGCACAGCTTCCAATACGCGCTGTCCACCCTCGAGCTTCACAGCGCCACAGCCCGCTTCTTTCATCAGACGTCCGGCATTGCGGAATGCCTCTTGGGGTGACACCTGGTAGCTCATGAAGGGCATATCCGTAACGATCAGCGCATGATTCACCGCTCCAACAACCGTCTGCGTGTGATAGATCATATGCTCAAGCGTCACCGGAATCGTTGTGTCGTGACCCTGCACGACGTTGCCCACGGAGTCGCCAACCAGCAGCACATCAACACCTGCTGAGTCGAGAATTCCCGCAGTGATTGCATCGTACGCCGTGAGACATGCGATGGCCGTACCCTTCGCCTTCATCTCAATGAGACGTCGAGTGGTAACGCGCTTCCGTGTTGTGTTGGTTACTGACATAGGATTCCTGATCTGGACCCGCAAAGATAGCCCTCGCCGACCTTCCCGGCGTTATCTTACCGTTATGCTCAACCCCGTGGTCTCGGTTCGATCGCTCTCATTGGACGTTCCGGATGGCAAGGTGGTGACGTTTCTTTCGGACGTCCATCTTGGCCTGGGGGATCGTGCAACCGATCGTCGCAGGGAGCAGCACCTCGTTGAATTGCTTCGCGATGCCGCCCAGCGCTCGAGTCACATCTTCATCGTGGGCGACCTGTTCGATTTGTGGTTCGACTATTCGTCGGTGATCCCACGCTGGCACGTTCGTACCCTGGCTGCCCTGGCAGCATGTTCCGACGCCGGCATTCCGATTACGTACCTCATCGGCAACCACGATTTCGGACATTACACGTACTTCCGAGATGAGCTGGGGATCGAGGTTGATATGGGCGACGTCGCCCTCACAATCGGCACCACGCGGTTATACGTGAGTCATGGCGATGGTAAGGCCCACAACGACACTGGCTACCTGCTGCTGCGGAGCGTTCTTCGCAATCGTGTGGCGCAGTGGTTGTACCGATGGATTCACCCGGATCTTGGCATTGGGCTCGCAGCAAGTACATCGCGCACGAGTCGCGACCATACCAGTGCCAAGGACTATGGCCCGCACGATGGCCTCCGCGACTTTGCGGCACAGATGACCGCTCAAGGATATGACTACGTTGTAATGGGGCATCGCCATCGCGCTGCTGTGGAGCAGATCGGCAACGGCACCTACATCAACCTCGGACATTGGCTTGGCAAGGGGGCAACGTACGGCGAGTACGACCCACGCTCGGGCTTTGCGTTGAAGCACTGGCCCCCTGACACACAAACAACTCTGTAACAGTTCGCTGGAATACGATCGATGGTAGTGGTTCTTGATGGCGAGACGTTGACAATCGACATGCTTGTTCGCGCGGCGTATGATCCGTCGGTGCGAATCGAACTGAGTCCCGATGCACGCAATCGCGTTGATCGCGCTCGTAGCGTTGTCGATCGATGGATTGCCGAGGGACGTGTCGTGTACGGACTTACAACGGGCTTCGGTGAGTTCGCCAACGTTGTCATCCCACCCGCTGATGTGCATGCACTCCAAGAGAACCTCGTTATCTCGCATGCCGCAGGGATGGGTCCGCTCCTGCCAACCGAAATCGTACGAGCAATGATGATCCTGCGTGTGAATGCTCTTGCAAAGGGGCATTCAGGCATCCGCAGTTCAACGCTTGATGCGATGATTGCGATGATCAATGCGAACATCATTCCGGTGGTTCCAGGACAGGGAAGTGTTGGCTCGAGTGGCGACCTTGCGCCGTTGTCGCACCTGGCGCTTGCGCTGATCGGACGTGGTGAGTGTCTCGTCGATGGCGAGCGTGTGCCGAGCGGCGACGTGTTACGCGCGCACGGCATCACACCGGTTGTGCTTGAAGCGAAGGAGGGTCTGGCGCTGATCAACGGAACGCAGATGATGTGCGCGTTTGCCGCACTGTCATATCATCGCGCAGCAAACCTTGCAGCGCATGCTGACATTATCGGCGCGCTGTCATGCGATGCATTGCGCGGTACAGACAATGCCTTCGATCCACGCCTGCATGCTGCACGTCCGCATCCTGGACAGATCGCATCAGCTGCGAATCTTCGTGCACTGATGCACGGGAGTGCGATTCGTGAATCGCATCGCACACATGACACCAAGGTGCAGGATGCATACAGTCTGCGCTGTATGCCGCAAGTGCATGGCGCCACGCGCGACACACTCACATACGTTGCTGGTGTGATCGAGCGTGAGATGAATGCGGTAACCGACAATCCGTTGATCTTTCCTGATGATGATACCCACGTAGAAGGTGGCAACTTCCATGGTCAACCCCTCGCGCTAGTGTTAGACTACATGGCGATCGCCGTGGCCGAGCTCGCAAGTATTTCTGAGCGTCGCACAGAGCGTATGGTAAACCATGCACTTGGTGGCTTGCCGCGATTCCTCACGCCGAAGGGCGGATTGCATTCGGGAATGATGATTGCGCAGTACACAGCAGCAGCACTCGTTAGTGAGAACAAGGTGCACGCGCACCCTGCAAGTGTTGATAGTATCCCAACGTCTGCGAACCAAGAGGATCATAACTCGATGGGCAGCATTGCTGCACGCAAGCTGTGGACTGTTGTGACGAACGTTGAGAATGTGCTGGGCATTGAACTCCTTTGCGCCGCACAGGGAATCGATCTTCTCCGTCCACTCACATCGAGTGCACCACTAGAACGTGTGGTGGCGCATGTGCGCACAAAGGTGCCATTCGCAACCGAGGATCGCGTGTTGTACCACGACATGGAAGCAACGCGTGCCATCGTTGCAAGCGGAGTTCTCCGAACGCTCGTCGACCTCGTGCACGAATGAGTCAGCAGGGAGATCATGTGTGGCATGCGCTCGACTGTGCAACAGTAGAGCAGCGCACGGGATCTTCAGTAGTGCATGGCATTTCCACTGAAGACGTTGCATCACGTCAAGCAGCATACGGACGTAATGAACTGCCGACAGGCGTGCGTGAGCAGTGGTGGAAACGGCTCGGCCGACAGTTCCTATCGCCACTCGTGCTGTTGTTATTAGCGAGCGGCGTGCTCGCACTGGTGCTTGGCGAAGTGATAGACGCTGCTGTTGTGATATGCGTTGTGATCGTGAACGCCCTCATTGGATACGTCCAGGAAGGACGCGCACAGTCGGCCATGCGAGCATTGCAGCAGAGTGTGCGAGGCACAGCAACCGTGATACGCTCGGGAACACAGCAAACGATTGATCGACGCGATGTCGTCGTGGGCGATCTCGTTGTACTCAACGAGGGCGATACCGTACCAGCCGATGTGCGACTCGTGTGGACTCGTGAGTGTACCATTGCCGAGGCAGTACTAACGGGTGAATCTCTTGCTGTTGCGAAGCAGACCGAATCGATCGACCCCGATACGATCGTCGCTGATCGAACAAACATGGCCTACGCATCAACGATGGTTACGCGAGGCCATGCACGTGGTATCGTCGTTGCCATTGGTACGCAGTCCGAAGTTGGACGCGTCTCGCAGCAGCTTACAGAGCCAGTAGAACTTGAAACACCGATAACGAGACGTATCCAACGATTCAGTGTGATCCTGCTTCGTGTGATTCTCGTCGTCGCGCTTTTGACAACGATCGTCGCGATGGTTCGTGGCTATTCGTTCGCAGATGCATTGATGGCAGCTGTGGCGTTGAGCGTTGGTGCTATCCCCGAGGGATTGCCTGCTGCTATCACGATCATTCTTGCAATCGGTGTGCACCGTATGGCACAACGGAAAGCAATCATCCGTCGTTTGCCAGCTGTTGAGACGCTTGGGTCGACAACGGTGATTTGTACGGATAAGACCGGGACGTTGACGGAGAACCAGATGACCGTGGTAGGTGTGCATACTGCATTGCAAGGCTACACCTTCGACGGACACGGATATGCGCCTCATCACGCGATAGACGTTGGAAGCGACTCCGCACTGCGCGCAACACTGCAATGCGGCGTGCTCTGCTCAACGGCATCCATCGCAGAAGAGCAGGGTCAGTGGCGCGCAATCGGCGACCCAACTGAAGCCGCACTGGTAGCACTGGGCGCGCGTGCTGGACTGCATCGCGATGTGTTACATCAAACGATGTCGCAGCTTGACATGATTCCGTTCCTCAGTGAACGTCAGTTCATGGCTACGCTGTGTGCGCAAGGGAATCAGCAGATCGTTCTTCTCAAAGGATCCGTTGAGCGTGTGCTTGCTCATTGCTCTTCGCAGCTCAATGCCGCTGGCAATGTTGAGTCGTTGTCGATGGACAACATTCGTGCGCACGAACATGCGTACGGCGCACAAGGCTATCGTGTGCTCGCATGCGCGCAGCGTCTGCGCACGTCGGCGGATGTAGCGCTTCGCGAAGAAGACCTTACCGACATGACATTTCTGGGATTGGTGGCGATGACTGATCTGCCGCGTGCCGATGTACATCGATCGATTGCCGTGTGTGCGCGAGCAGGAGTAGCGGTGAAGATGATCACTGGAGATCATCGCGCGACCGCAGAGGCTATAGCGCGAGCTGTCGGCATCGGTGGTAGTGAACTTGTTGCGTACAACGGACGTGAGCTCGAGCGTATGTCTGATGGCGAGCTTGAACACGCAGCTCAGACAGG
>JAURNF010000038.1 GCA_030830285.1 Candidatus Kapaibacterium sp. | reverse complement strand
GCGGTCCTGCTCTTCGTATTCCACTGCTCCAACTGCAATCGCAAGGATCAAGGGCAGGGCTGCTACAATCAGCAGCTTGCCGATCCGCTGCGCGAGTGCTGCTGCACCAACACCAACAAACAATGTCAACACTGTAAGCGATGGAATGAAGTACGCATCGATGTCAGGAATGCCATACCCCAACGAGATCGCAAGATTGCCGATCACTACAACAAGTAGTGCGAGCCCCATGACACGTGATTGACGCAGCAGGGTAACGATGCCGATTGCCATCGGTGCTAGGCCAATCCAGAGCATTTGTGACGTGAGCAAGTTCCAGAACAATCGCACGTTGGCATTGAACGCCGCCTTGCTTTCATAGAGCCACACGCCGAACTGTTTGCCCTTGACGTGATAGAGGAATGCATGCAGGTCCCGATGAACCATGCCCCAGTTGATAGGGGGCTCTTGTGCGCTCCGCAACGGAAGGATGGCATAAAGAGCGAGCGCTGCTACTGCTGGAAACAGAAGGTGCCTCCATCCACGTGCGCGCTCGGCAGCAGATTGATCACCTGAAAACCAAATTGCAATGAATCCAGGCGCAAGTGTAACTGACGAAAGGTGATTGGTGAGCATCAAGCCGTACATCAATCCTGCCAGCATCGTCCAGCGATGATGTTGTTCTGTCGTACTCTTGAGTGTAGCGAAGAGCGTAGCAGTAAGAAGGACGAAGTTGAGTGCGTACACCTCGATCGATGTGGCTTGTGCCCATACGGTAGCGCTGCAGCCCAGCAGCAGTGCAGTGCCTGCTGCTGCAAGCTCATGAGCGCGAGCATCCAGCTGTGGAAGCACACGTGCTGACAGTGTGCGGGCTACCATGTAGGTGAGCGCGACACCCTTCGCAACGAGGAGTGCGGCCAGGATGTTGAGTCCGAACACCGGCGACGACCACGGAAGCAACGTCCACACATGACCAAGCAGTGTGAACAGCGGATAGCCTGTTGGGTGTGCGACGCCAAACGTTACGCATGCAGCGGCAAGCTCGCCGCTATCTGTGTATTGCACGCCCGGCGCAACGGTCAGCAAATAGAGAACAGCAATGCAGCACCCCAGTGCAGCAGCGATGATTGTGTCTCTGGTGATCACGGTGTAGTGTGCTTATCGTGAAATCACGACGGGCGAGCCAACCAATTCGCCGGCTGCTGTGCGCATCACCAAACGATATGTGCCGTTTGCTAGACCCGATGTAGGCAGCGAAGTGACTGTCGACGATGGCGTGGCGAATGAACGCACAAGCGATCCTGATGCGTCATACAAGCCAAGTGACGCTACCGACGTGATCGCGTCGCCGCGAAGAGTCAACATATCAGTTGCTGGGAGCGGACTCACAGTGACGCCAACGGACGTTGCATCGACGACGCTGCTCGATGGTGAGATCTCAAAGATCACATCGAAGCTCAAGCGCTCAGACTCTGAAGTCTTATCGAACAGTACAACGCGAACCGTGCTTGTGCCTTCTGCGCCGCGCGGAGTGAGATCGACATAGATGGGGAGAGTTCCATTTGGTGCAAGGATCTGACCCTCGCGCTCGAATGGGTCATCGCCCGGACCAGGGAAGAGGGCCCAGCAGAGCGTCATGCAAAGCTGCGCTGTGTGATCAATCGAAAGGTCCTTGAGGTCATACGAGAAGTACAACTCCTTCGGTACCTCGTTGAGGTTGCGAATCGTGCCATCTCGCTTGATTGTTCCGCCATACGGAGTGCCCTTGATCGGGTTCGGCTTCGCCCAGTCGATGGTGAATGTTTGAGCCTGCGCAGAGCATGCCAGAGCAACACCAAGAATCAATGCAAGTACATGAGTTTTCATAATTTGTCGGCTGGTAACTGTGACGGAAACTACAAACCTAACACTCCGTAGGAACATCTCGTGACGCGACACATTTTGGCCCTTGTCACTGTTTTCGCAGTGGCTGCGACGATGCTGACCGGACAAGAAGCGCAGCAGGCATCAACCATTCCAACTGTCAAGATCAAGTCGGTGTCGGGCGAGATGGTGAATACGGCAGAAATCACCCAACACACCGGACCCGTTATCGTGAGTTTTTGGGCTACATGGTGCAAGCCGTGCATCCAAGAGCTCCAGACATACCACGGGATCTACGACGAATGGAAGCAGAAGTATGGCGCAAAGCTGATTGCCGTGTCGATCGATGACTCGCGTAATGCCCAAAAAGTTGCACCATTTATCAAGTCGCGCAACTGGCAGTACGACGTATTGCTCGACATCAACCAGGATTTCAAGCGCGCAATGAACGTCAACAACGTTCCTCACACCTTTGTGATCATGAATGGCAAAGTCGTCTTCTCGCACGCAGCATACACTGCAGGTGACGAAGAGGAGCTGGAAGAGCTGTTGAAGAAGCTCTCCGTGAAGGAATAAGCACGCATGAAGTTCTCGATGATGGCGCTTTCGGCGCTACTCTGTTCTGCACTGACGGGTTACGCTCAAGGGATCGAGATACAGGACGTCGGCACGATCAATGGATCGTTGCAGACCGACGCTCAGTATTATATGGCGGACACAACGATCAACGCTCCTGATGTTCCAGAGAAGATTCTCTCGAACACGTTTCTGAATCTGACGTTTACACGCGGCAAGTTCTCTGCCGGAATGCGTTTCGAATCGTACCAGGGTCCGCTGCTTGGTATTGATCCACGCTATGCAAGTACAGGAAACCGTACAGGTGTTGGCATAGCCTATCGGTTTGCGACATACACCGATGACTTGTTCGAGGTAACTGCTGGCAACTTCTACGAGCAGTTCGGTAGTGGCATGATCTTGCGCACATATGAAGAGCGCAACCTTGGCTTTGACAACTCGATTGATGGACTTCGTATGAAGTTCATGCCGACGGATGGACTAAAGTTCACGGGCTTTCTTGGACGTCAGCGTGCGTTCTGGGATATGAGCGTCGGTATCATGCGTGGTGGTGATGCAGCGATCGACGTGAAGGCACTCACAGGTGATTTCCTTCCGAGCGACATGCAGTTGAATCTCGGAGCGAGTGTTGTGAGTCGCTTTCAAGCAGACGACCAGGACATTCTCAAGATCCCGGAGAATGTCCTCGCATGGTCGACACGTGCGAACATGATGCTTTCGGGCTTCTCACTTGATCTTGAGTATGCGTACAAGATCAACGACCCGACTGCCGTAAACGGTTCGTCGTTCAACCCTGGCGATGCGCTCTACATGAACGCTTCGTACGCTGCATCTGGCATAGGTGTAAACCTTGCTGCTAAGCGTATCGACAACATGGACTTCCGGAGTGATCGCTCGGCGAATGGATTGCCCCAGCAGGTGAACTATCTCCCGGCGCTTACCAAGCAGCACACCTGGCGTCTTGTCACACTCTACCCATACGCAACGCAGCCGACAGGCGAGTTCGGAATGCAGGGTGACGTGTCCTTCACCATTCCGAAGAACTCGTTCCTTGGTTCGGACGAAACAATGGTAACGCTGAATGCGTCGGTTATTCATGCGCTTGATACAACGCGCACTGGACTCTACACGTACGATGCTGCGTTTCTCTGGTCGGAGCGCACATACTATCGCGACGTGAACATCGAAGTCACACGTAAGTTCGGACGTGATTTCAAGGTCACGGCAGCGTACATCAACCTCGCATATGATCAAGACGTGATTGAAGGGAAAGCACCAGCGTTCGAAACGTTGTATGGAACGATCGATGTACACTTTGCTGTCGTCGAGCTCTGGTGGAAGCTTTCGAAGACATCCAGCTTGCGCACGGAATTCCAATACATGTCTGCCGGTACTGCGAACGGGAAGAAGGAAGCCATTCAGAATGGCGACTGGGTAATGGCTCTCGTGGAATACTCGATGGCTCCGCACTGGATCATCACCGTGTTTGACGAATACAACTACGGTAACAGCGTCGAGTATCGCCGGGTACACTATCCGAATGCATCGCTCGCATACAATACTGGTGCACTTCGCGTACAGGCAGGATACGGACGTGTACGTGGTGGCATCCTTTGTGTAGGCGGCATCTGCCGTCCGGTGCCAGCATCGAATGGCATGACACTCAACGTAACATATTCGTTCTAAGAGCACTCTCGACCACTATGAAGCACATCATCACTCTCGTTCTCGCAACGCTTCTTGTGCTCACATCGTGTGATGTGGTTGACGCACCATACGAGAAGAATCCTGAACCTCCTATTGATACTGTTCTCAAGGACACATCAACGGTTGTTGTGCGTACAGGGGGCCTGCAGAACGTCCTCCTCGAAGACTACACAGGTCATACTTGCGTGAACTGTCCAGCCGCTGCTGATGTGGCCAAGGGCATCTACGAGAAGAACAAGTCGCGCGTGGCTGTTGTGGCTATTCATGCTGGACCGTTTGCGAAGCCTGAAGCACCGGATTATCCAGCAGACCACCGAACGGAAGTTGGCGAAGCTCTTGATGCGCTCTTTCGTATCAGCCGTGTAGGAAATCCCAACGGACTCGTCAATCGCACGCGGTACAACACCAAGTTTGTGCTTGGTGTAACGAGCTGGGAAGCAGCAACGAACGCGCTCCTTGCACAGGGTCCGAAACTTGATCTCTCGCTAAGTCACACATATTTTCCAGAGAAGCGCACGATTGTAGCAACTGTTGATGCGACGTACCTACAGCCAGGAGAGAACGACTACTCGCTGTGTGCCTGGATCACAGAGGACAGCATCGTGGGAGATCAAGCTGACAATCGTCGCAATCCTTCACACGTAAAGGATTATGTGTTCGAGCACATGCTCCGTGCATCGATGAACGGCACATTCGGTGACTCTCTAACATCAGAGATTAAGCCAATTGGTAGCAGCGTAAAGAAGACCGTGCGCTTTACGATTCCTGAAACAGCTACTTGGCGTCTCGATAAGTGCGAGCTGGTTGCGTTCGTGATTCGCCGCAAGGACGATCAAACACGTGAAGTGCTTCAGGTGGTCAAGCAGAAGCTGAAGTTGTAGGCGGTTCGCTCAGTACCCTACGCGTAACTCGAGCGAGCCGAAGAAGAAGTCTTCGGGCGTATTGCCGCCGTTGCGATTGGTGTAGCCGATTCGGAGATCCGTAAAGATGTTGGGCATCCACTCGGCAGAGAACCATAGACGGAGGCGGCGTTGGTGACTAACGTTGCCGCGTAAGAAGGCGTTGCCGTAGAGGAAGTCGCCGTCGCCACGTTGGATGTCGCCCCCTACATTACCAACGGGTACTTGGAATCCAGATCCAGGGTAGCGCGGATCTTCGCCCATGATGATCTTGCCGTTGGTGTCGAGGAGGTTCTCGCCGTTGCGTGTGTAATCGAGATCAAGCCGGACGAACGTGCGCGCGGTAAACCAATGTCGCAGTTGGAACGCGATACGATCGGAGTTCGACTGCATGTTATAGCCGATAGGGGCGCCGAGTGTTGTGTACGATGCGTTGATGCTTCGATGCGAGAAGGTGAACGGATCGATGCGCGCATACTCAACGCTTACAAGTGAACGTCCAGCAGAGCCAGCGGTTCCGCCAATGATCTGCGACGCGCCGAGCTGATAAGCGAACTTGTTGTTGTTACCGACAATGGAGGAATCGCCAACAGTGCTGAAGCCAAGATCGTCGGCAATGAACGATCCGTAGATCATCGTTCCGTTAAACGGACGTACGGCGATATCGAATGCTAGAATGGAGTTGTCGTTTGCATTGCGCTCCGGCGTACCGAGGCCGGCAGAGACGAAGAATGCAAGGGGATTGAGATACGCGAAGTCGAGCCCCCTTCCCCAATACACAATCATGTCGCTTACCGACATGCTAAGCCATGGCGTCGGATCGAAGGCCACGCGATGCGTAGCGATGAACTTGCCCGGTACTGCGTTGCCGAGCGTATCTGTACCATTGGCCGCTGAATGCGTCATGGTAAAGCGGAAGCTCTTGTACGGTACGTCGATCAAGAGTCCATCGAGGAGTGGCGCATCGATCGAGTGCACGAAGTTGTCGATTGGACTAAACCCAAACTGCAGCGCCTCGCGACCGTAGCGGATGCGCAACCAATCCGATTGGTACTGCACGTATCCGATGTAGCGATCGAAAAACGAGCTATCGTCGATGGAGAGCTTTTGGATACGACTCAATGTGGGGTCGGTACGACGGATCATCGATGCTGCACCACGCAGTCGCGCACCATTCGATAGGTCGAGTGCATAGCCAAGTCCTCCGCCCATCGAACCCATAATGCGAACACTGGGACGAGCCAGAAGGAACGAGCTTGATGTTGAACCATCCTGCGCATAGCCTGGACGTAGCATCATGCCAACGTCGAGTGTGGTGCGCGCAATGTTGTCAGCATATGTTACGCCACGAAAGCGACCACGGTGCATGCCGAATGCAAGCAACGTATCGCCCGTAGTTTCAGGAAGCAACACATCGTAGTATGTGTCGATGTATGCACCGAACGCGTCCCCTGAGGTGCTCGCCTGGCGCTGCGACGTGTTGATCGATTGCGGCCATACTGACATCGATCCGAGTTGGGCACGACCGTCAATTGCCTGCAGCAATTGCATGTCCATCGAGACGCGCTCTGCGTTTACGTCGGCG
>JAURNF010000037.1 GCA_030830285.1 Candidatus Kapaibacterium sp. | reverse complement strand
TGTAACACCTGTTACTACTGTTGAACGGAGCGACCCATCAATTGCTGGACTGAACGCCTGTGTTGAGACCGTAGCGCCTGCGTCAGCCTTCGCTGTGAATACGTTTGGACGCAGCGTGCACACCGTTGCAGATGTTGTTGACTTCACACCAATCTTCGCCTTACCGGCATAGACTGGACGCACGGCGACAGGAGCAGCAGATGTTCCACTCAGCTCCACACAGTCAGGCAACAGACCAGCCTGCATGCGTACTGCAACGCGAGGGGCGATTTCCTTACCGAACGCGTTTGCCGTGAGGATTACAGTGGTTGCACCGCATGATGATGCCGCTTCTGCGATTGCAGCTGCAACATGACTTGGCTTCGACGCAACGTCAGCACCGGCTACTACCATGCATGAAGACAACCCATAGGCACCAGCTGGGGCAAGTTGTTGTTCGCTTGCATTAAACGCGATACCATGAATAGCTGCTCCATTGGCAAGGCCACGAGCGGCTGTGAGTGCTTCGTACGATGAGCGCTTGAGCCCATCGCCTTGAGGTTCGAGTACGACAAGAATGCTCATTGTTAGATGACCTTTGCTTCTTCGTGGAGGAGACGTACGACCTGATCGAGATCAGCATCCGTATCACCAAAGACGCGGTTCAGACGCTTGTTGTCAGGTAGTTGCATTTCGAGCGTTTCAACGCGTGGAGATACCGACGAGGCAGCGCGCTCTGTGATCGGCTTCGACTTCGCCTTCATGATGTCTGGAAGCTTTGGATAGCGTGGCTCATTCAGACCTTTCTGTGCGCTGATGACGCATGGAAGCGACGATGTTACTTGCTCACGACCACCTTCGATGTCGCGCTCTGCAGTAACGTTTGTGCCAGTAATCGAGAGCGAGGATACCATCGAAATGCTAGGCCAGTTCAAGAGTTCAGCGACCATTGACGGAAGCACGAACGAATCGAAATCGATCGACTGACGACCAAAGATGATGACATCAGGCGACGATTCCTTTGCAAGCTCGGCAATTGCCGAAGCCACGACAAACGAGTCTCCTCGTGCGTCATCCTTAACGACAACAGCTGCGTCGGAACCCATCGCCAGCGCCGTGCGGAGCACCTCCTTCGCCGAATCTGGACCAACCGTCACTGTTGTTACACTTCCGCCGTGTTGTTCTTTCAGTCGAAGACCTTCTTCGATTGCAAACTCATCGTATGGATTGAGGATGAATTTGACACCGGCAGGATTAATGCTTTTGCCATCGGGACCGACCGCAACACGTGTTGTTGTATCAGGCACCTGGCTAATGCAAACGAGGATATTCATGGTACTCTCGAATTGAAACAAGAGAAGAGGGCTTCAAAGATACGGGAATCAGATGGTTCCCGTAGCCCACCGCAGGTTGATAAATGCGCGGGCAAGGTCAGCGCGAGCAGAGATTACGCGGAGGAGCGCCTCGGCGTAAAACCTCTCACGGAGATTAACTGCCAGGAGTGACGAATCACCAGAAAGGAAGCGCTGTTGCTCGGCGTCTACCATGCGCCGTGCCAGGTCTTGTTCCTGTTCGGCAGCTTGGAGGCGTTCTCGGGTGCGATCCACACTAACAATAGCATTTGCGACATCGGCATCGACCATTCGCTCGAGTAGAGAGCGCGACAGGTCGGCGCGTTGTACGCCGATGCCTGCCGTCTGAACCTGTGCGCTTGCTTGGCGAAACAACAATGGTTGATGTACCCGCACGCCAACCTTGTAGTCGAGCTTACTGATAGCCGAGACGTCGTATGACATCAAACCGGCCTCCAACTCGACGTATGGTCGGAGAAACTCAGATGCCAGTGCTGAATCGAGACGGGAGGTTTCTTGTAGCACGCCGATCCGTTGAAGTTCTGGACGAAGTGCGCGAGCCTGTACGACTTGGTCCTCAAGACGTACCGCAGCGCCTTCATCGAGTGGCAACGGGAACGGACGAAGGAGTGCCATATTCGGCTGTGAGCCGTCGGGATTCCAGACGAATACTGAAACGTCAATGGCGAACTGCTCAACGATGCGCAGTGCTCGGAGTCGTTCACCGATACGGCGTTGCACTTCTTGTTGGATTTCAACTGTATCGATTCCTGCTGACTCGCCCGCGAGTACGCGCCGCTTGATGAAGGTCGCACGGGTCTGTGCAAGCCTGAGAAGCGAATCAGCTACATCGAGAGCAGATAAGGCCTCGCTCCAATCCCAGTAGCGAAGCGCTGCCGAACGCAACAATGTGTTGCGCTCGAGTTGATACTGTGCGCGTGCAAGATCCGGACGCAGCATCGCTTTGCGAAGCGTGTTACGGCGAGCGTCGGTGAAAATGCCTTGAAGCACCGGCAACGATATTCCTACGGAGCCTTCACCAGGTAATGTCGTGAGTTGCTCCGGATTCACATTGGTGCCGAGACCGCGTGTGTATGATGCCTTGAGCTTCGGACCAAACATCATGTCGAGTGGCAGCTCAAGTGAGCCCTCGAACAGATTCAACTTGTCAGCGCCTGACTTGTCCTTATACTCGTACGACATACTCACGAGAGGGTCGAAGCTGCCGAGTGCAGAACGAATCTCTGCTTCCGCAAGCTCTGGCTCAAATGTGGCTGAGCGTAGGGAAGGATGCTGACGTTCTACGAGTTGGAGGTAGGACTCGAGTGTGACGATCTGCTGCGCAGCAACTGATGTCGCCATGCACACAGCCACGATGATTGGAAGCACACGCAGGATCATTTCTTTGCCTTCGCCTGAGATTCCTGCTGTTTCACGCGTTCATCCTTTACTGGCACTGGGAACTGAGGCGGGAAGCCCATGAGCTGACGCCAGAGTTCATATCCGATTGAGACTTCATCAAGAAGCACCCAAGCTGAGGCGTCCGTACCCTGACGTAGGAATTGTTCGTCTGGCCATTGCGTGTAACCAGGCTCTTCGAACGGCACTACAAGCACTCGGAAGCGGCCTGTGCCTTCATCAACGGCATCAACCACCTTTACTGTGCCGTGGAAGATGCCGACATTGATGTTTCGCCATCCGCTGAACTGAAACGCTGGGAAACCACTAAAGTGCAGCGATACCATACGACCAGGCGAGATCAGTGCGGCATCCATACTGCTGACATAGATCTCAACAGCCTGATCAGTTGTCGTTGGCACGATGAGGGCAAGTTCATCACCCTCCCTCACGGTTTGTCCGGCACCAGCCTTTGCGATGCGCACAACGGTTCCGTCAAGCGGCGCTAAGATGACACCAAAGCCGAGTCGGTTTTCCGTATTGCTCAACCGAACATCAGCTTCCTGCACACTCACAATAGCTTGGTTGACAACGCGCTCTTCCTCGGCAAGTGCTGCTGTGACATCCTGCTGCGCAACATTCACTGATGCTACGGCATTCACCGAGTCTGCTACGGCCTTCTGGAGATTGAGTTGGGCAGTTTCGAACTCACGTCTCGACACGACATCTTGACGGAACAAGGTGTCTGCTCGCACATAGCGAATGCGCGCCGTTGCACACTCAATTCGTGCGTTATCAAGACGTGCGCGCGATGCATCATATCGCTGCAGTGCTTGCTTGCGTCGTTCAGTTGCAACTGCAATTGACCGATCTTGCGCACTCTCGACGTTGTCTCTCAGTGACTGAAGTCGACCAAGCAGATTCGAGTCGAGGAAGTTGACGTTGATGTCGGCAAGAATTGCAATCGTGTCGCCCTTACGAACCCGTGCACCTTCACGCACATACCAACGCACAATGCGTCCGTTGATTCGGCTTTCAACAGTTTGAGGACGTGCTTCAGGAGCAAACGATGTGACCTTCCCCGAACCACGTACCGTCTGCTGCCATGGCACGAGGACGAGAAACGCAATGATGACTGCGACCATGGCGGCGAGTACAATAACGAGATTGCGATGTCCCTTGTTCGTGGTAACCAGACGAAACACGCTTCGGTGAGCTCGTTCGGCCGCAAACACATCTGTCGATGTGTCAGGACGACGTTGTGAATCAGCCATTGCTGCCTCCCTTCGATGCTGCTGTACACAGCTCTGGGAAGAGCTTCGCTAGTGTCGAACTACCTATGAGCATATCTGGCACGGCACCTTGTTCGACAATGCGCCCTTGTTGTAGGATAATCGCCCGACGCGTACGCTGAAGCAATTCAGGATCGTGCGTGATGTTCATCACAGTCCAGTGTTTCCACGCAACAATGTTGCCGAACATTCTGAGCTTTGTGCCATCATCAATCCCTTCAAAGCCTTCGTCGATAACAAGTAGCTCTGGGCGATCGAGAATCATACGAGCAAAGAGAATCATCCGGCGAACACCAAGTGCGACGTTGTCGCCTGTCGCCGATAGCATTGTGTGCAAACCGTTAGGAAGCCCACGCACGACGTCAGGCAAGCATGCCATCTCAAGTGCCCAGGTGAGATCATCATACGAGACTTCGCGACCGAGAGTGATGTTCTCAAGCACGGTCCCTGGAATAATCTGATTTTCTGAGAAGATGTACCCGACGTGCTTTCGCAAGGAGCGCAGATCAGCGGTTCGGGTATCGATACCGTTCACTTCAACTGTGCCACGGTTGGGAGCTTCAAGTCCCAAAATGATCGCTGCAAGGGTAGACTTGCCAGAACCACTTGCGCCGATAAGACTAACGCGTTCACCACGAGATATCTTGAAGTTTACGTCACTGAGAATCTGCTGATCGTCGTATGTAAATGACAAGTTATGCGCAGCCAATTCAGCACCGTCGTCGTAATGCGGCACATGCAAGCCACCGACGTCCTCAAGTTCTTGATCAACAAGACCGCTGATCTTGTTCAATGCAGCTACCATGTCGTAGTACGAATCGAACTGGGTTATCAACTTATCCATGGCGCCAAACACAAGGATGATGATGATCTCAGCTGCGACCAGTTGGCCAAGTGAGATAGCCTGTTCGATCACGAGGATACCGCCAAGGGCCAGAACGCCAACAGTGGCAAATCCCCGGAAAATGTACGAGCCAAATATTTGGCGCGCCATGATGAGGAAGTGCTTCTGGCGTGCCTCGACATATCCAGTGCTGATGTCATCGACTCGTGTGAAGATGAACGGGCTCGTGCGTGTAAGCTTGAATCCCAGCTGATTACGTGCAACGTCCTCAAGCCAAGCGGCGGCCATGTACTTCATCTTTGATGTTTTGACAGCTGTCGTTACAGCACCCCGACCAAGAATGAAAATGAGGAACGGGATGAACAGAATGAACACAACGTCGTAGACAAGAAAGAACGGATGATAAATGCCAAGAACGATCAGTCCGGTGAGAACCACAAGCAAGGCATTCGTACCCTCGAGCAGAAACTTTGCGACTGACTTCTGAACGGTGATTACGTCAAAGAATCTGTTCACCAGCTCTGGACCGTACGAGCGTCGCATGACGGCATTTGTCAGGTGGGGAAGTCGGTAGACAATATCAAAGGCCGTTGACACAAACATGCGACGCTGGATCATATCGATCACATGCCGTTCGAGGACGTCGAGAAACGCCATTGCCGTGAGTGCAAGAAACACGACAACACACAGGACGATCAGCTGTTGACTAAATACACCCAATGCAACGGCGTTGACGATTGACTGTGAACTCAGCGGTACTACCAACCCGAGAAGACTTGTAACGATTGAGTAAATCATCACAATCCAGATGTCACGTCGCTCAAGTCGAAGCATGCGCTTGATCGACGGCCATACGTCACGGAATCGGTACGGGAGTTCCTTCGCATCCTTGTCAAGGCCATGATGCTTTGAGTCGTAGAGCGGATGTCCGCGGTGATCAGGCATCGAGGAATCGCCTGTGAACACAGAGTGGTAGCGACCGTTGATCAAGATCACTTGAATGTCAGAACGCTCACCGATAACCGCAGACCATGGGTTGGAAGCAGAAATCGTCGTCTGAATGATCCACCCGTCCCTATCGAGCGTCAAAACACGCGTAGCAGCCACAGGCAAGGGCGTAGAAACGGTCACCCGCTGACACTGTGCAGAGATGCCGATTTCACGAAGCGTCGACGCAATGACCTCAAGTGACGCAGCACTTGTGTCGGTGATCTCCATGACGCGCGCACGAGCGCGCACAATGGCTGATGGACGAGATGAAAGGCCGGCGATGTCGATGACAGCATCAAGAGCTTGCTGCTGCCATTTCAAAATGTCGTCGGTCATAGAATGAAAAACAGATGATGAAGATTATACAACGGCGACGGTACGACGATCGTTCCCGCTACGTGTTGTGTGATGACTTGCGTGCTTGTTCAAGTTCGAGCCCGACATACCGTCCAGTGATACTCTCGCCCGCGGTGGCCAAGTGTTCGGGTGTCCCACTGGCAACAATTCGTCCACCGTCTCGACCTCCCCCTGGACCAAGGTCAACAATATGATCAGCAAAGGCAATCACGTCGAGGTTGTGCTCAATCACAACAACGGTGTTCCCCTTATCGACCAGGCGGTTGAGTAGACGCAGAAGTACGGCTGTATCCTCAAAATGCAACCCGGTTGTGGGTTCATCCAATAGGTACATTGTCTTGCCGGTGCCAACCTTCGAGAGCTCGGTTGCAAGCTTGACACGCTGGGCTTCTCCACCAGAGAGTGTCGGTGCTTGCTGACCGAGTTTAATATAGGTCAGGCCTACGTCCATCAATGCGCTCAATTTGGCTTTAATGCGAGGTATGTCGGTGAAGAACGCAAACGCCTCTTCGACGGTCATCTCCAGGACATCCGATATCGATTTACCCTTGAAGCGCACCGAGAGCGTCTCGGCGTTGTATCGCTTTCCACCGCATGTATCGCATGGCACGTAGACATCCGGCAAGAAGTTCATTTCGATCTTCCGAATGCCAACACCCTCGCACTCTTCACAACGTCCGCCCGTAACATTAAAGCTGAAACGTCCTGCTTGGTATCCCCGAATCTTCGACTCAGGAAGCATCGTGAAGAAGTCGCGAATCTGTGTGAAGAGTCCGGTATACGTCGCTGGGTTCGATCGTGGTGTGCGCCCGATAGGCGTCTGATCGATCTCGATCACCTTGTCGATGTGCTCAAGTCCTTCGATGCGATCATGCGGCATCGGGACCGCCTCTGATCGGTAGAAGTGTCGAGAGAGGATGGGATAGAGCGTGTCATTAATGAGCGTGCTCTTTCCAGATCCACTCATACCTGTCACGCACGTAAGGGTGCCGAGCGGTATCTCGAGTGTTACGTTGTGGAGATTATGTCCTCGTGCTCCGACGAGGCGCAGGTGTTTGCCATTTCCGATGCGACGTTCGCGGAGGATGTCGATAGAGCGTGAGCCCGACAGATACTGCAGGGTCAGGGATCGATCGTATCCTTGAAGCGCTCGAATGTCCTTTGATGAGGATCGAGATACACCACCGGCGAATGATGAGATCACCTCACCGCCATGCACACCAGCACCTGGTCCAATGTCTATGACATGGTCTGCTTCTTCAATCATCTCACGATCATGCTCGACCACAACGATGGTGTTGCCGAGATCACGCAGACGCTTGAGTGATGCAATGAGCTTTTGATTGTCGTGTTGATGAAGTCCGATACTTGGCTCATCGAGCACATAGGTTACGCCAACAAGTTGCGAGCCGATTTGCGATGCAAGGCGTATTCGCTGCGACTCTCCACCAGAGAGCGACTTAGCACTGCGTTCGAGCGTGAGATAGCCAAGACCTACTTCGCGGAGGAAACTCAGTCGCGCTGTGATTTCCTTGAGAATAGGCGCTGCAATTAGGCGTTGCCGCTGTTGCAGTTGGTCAGAGAGGTCCGAGAACCAAGACTCCGACGTATCGATGTCGGACTGACAAACGCGATGGATGTTAGCATCTGCAACACGAATGTGGAGGTGGCTCCTTTTGAGACGTGCGCCGTTGCATTCGCGACAGGTAATTGTTGCAAAGTACCGTTCGATTGATCTACGTACCGTGGCAGTGGTTGTCTGTTCGTATTGATGACGCAACGATGGCAACACACCGATATACGAATGCTTGACATTCGATCCACCGTATGCCACCTGCACTGTTGCGTCCTCCAAGCCATAGAGCACAGATGCTAGTGCTTCAGGAGCGAGATCGGCAATTGGTGCAGTGAGCGAAATGCTCGCATGATCACACCAGGAGATAACCTGTTTCCAGAGCCACGTTTCACGTCGCTTTCCAAGCGGGGCAATACCACCAGCTTCGATCGTTAGCGATAGATCCGGAATGACGAGTGCAGGATCAAAGTCGAACGATTCTCCCAACCCCTCGCACGTTCCACATGCACCAAACGGGGAGTTGAATGAGAACATGTTCGGCGCAGGAGTTTCGTAGGACGTGCCGCATTGTGGACATGCATACTGTGTACTGAAGAAGCGATCTGACCATGTCTCAGGTGCCTCTTCAATCAACACAGTCAGTCCGCCCTCGCCAAGTTGTAGTGCCGTCTCGATGCTCTCGCGCAATCGTCGGGGCGACTCTGGGTCGACGGTTAGACGGTCGATCACAAGTTCAATCGTATGCACCTTGTAGCGCGCAAGCTGCATGCCTTCGGTAATCTCTTGAAGTTCACCATCGACGCGCACACGTGTGAATCCCTGACGACGAAACTGATCGAAGACTTCGCGATAGTGACCCTTACGTCCCTTCACGACTGGACTCAAAATCTGGAGTCGTGTTCCCGCTGGTTGGGCAAGGATCGTATCAAGGATCTGATCAATCGTCTGCTGCTTTACTGGGATCTCACACGATACGCAATACTGGGTTCCGACCTTCGCGAAGAGAAGTCGGATGTAGTCGTAGATCTCGGTTACGGTTCCCACCGTTGAGCGCGGACTCATACCGACGCTCTTCTGCTCGATCGAAATTGCGGGTGATAGACCTTCGATCAGATCAACATCGGGCTTCTTCATCACGCCGAGAAACTGTCGAGCATACGACGACATGCATTCGACATAGCGGCGCTGACCTTCGGCGTAGACTGTGTCAAAGGCCAATGATGACTTACCTGATCCGCTGAGTCCGGTAATCACCGTGAGCTGATCGCGCGGAATGTCAACACGCACATCCTTGAGGTTGTGCTCGCGCGCACCAACCACGCGTATCTGCGTGTGTTCGTGAATCGTCTCGTCGAGTTGTGGCAATTCCTGCGACATACGTGTGGCGACCGTGGGGGAAACCCACAAAGCTACGAACCAGGCTTACAGATATGCTTCTAATTCTGACTCGCTCTGGAGTAAGACTGGGCGACCACGCGATCCGTCCGGTGGACCCACGATTCCGGCCATTTCGAGCTCGTCCACGATGCGTGCAGCGCGTGCATAGCCGATTTTCAAACGCCGTTGCAGTGTCGACGTGCTTGCTTGCTGGAGCTGAATGAAGATCCGTGCCGCATCTTCGAATAGCACGTCGTGGTCACCATCGCTGGCACCTGCACCGCCACCACGCTTGTTAATCGACGGCAGCATGTATGGCGTAGAGTATCCCTCTTGACCACCAATCCACTCGCAGATGGCTTCAACTTCTTCCGTCGAGATAAACGCGTTTTGCATCCGGATCGGCATCGGGGTGTTGCCCGGGGCAAAAAGCATGTCGCCGTTACCGATCAAATGCTCGGCACCAGTTCCGTCAAGGATCGTCCGCGAATCGATGCGTGACGAAACCTGATAGGCGATCCGGGCAGGGAAGTTGGCCTTGATCAAACCAGTGACAACGTCGACACTCGGACGTTGTGTAGCTACGATACAGTGAATGCCAACAGCACGTGCCAACTGGGCAAGACGACAGATTGGTTCTTCTACTTCTTTCGACGCCGTCATCATCAAGTCGGCAAGCTCGTCGATAATGACTACGATGAATGGCATAGGACGGTGGATGATGCCACCCTTGTCCTTGATCTTGCCATCGCGCACCTTCTGATTGTAGTCAGAAATGTTGCGCTGTCCAGCGGCTGCAAGAATGCTGAATCGCTGCTGCATCTCTTCAACAAGCGCTTTAAGAACGATCACCGCGTTATGTGGTGATGTGACGATCGACTCATTGATGTCTGGTGATACAGCGAGATAGTGATCACGCAGCGCAGCGTAGAGCGTCATCTCGACACGCTTTGGGTCGACAATCACGAACTTGAGATCGCGCGGATGCATGCGATACAACAGCGATGCGATGATCGTGTTGATACCTACCGACTTACCCTTACCCGTTGCACCGGCGATCAGTAGGTGTGGCATCTTGGTAAGATCAGCACAGAACACTTCACCAATCACTGTCTTACCCATTGCAAGCGGAAGCTTGATTTCTGGGTTGTGATACTTTGGCGATTTAATGATCGAGCTAAAGCGAATGATCGACGGGTTGTTGTTTGGAATCTCGATACCAACGGTACCCTTCCCAGGGATCGGCGCAATAATCCGTACGCCCTGTGCCTTCAAGGCAAGCGCGATGTCATCAGACAATGAGGCGATCTGCGAAACCTTGATACCAGACGCAGGAACGAACTCATACTGCGTAACAACTGGTCCCGGAGTGACCGTCAGATTCTCAATCCGCACACGGAATGTCTCGAGCTTCTCCTGAAGTGTTCGTGCATTCGCTTCAAGCTCTCCATCGTCAACCGCTGCCTCATCCTTCAAATCAACCAGCAACGTGCCGGGCGGCGGCTTGTAGACGATCTCTTCGTCATACAGCGTGCGGTTCGACAACTGTATCTCAGGCTCAACAGGGAACAGCGTATCCTGCACCGTTACGGTAAGGGGCTTCTGAATACTTACTGGTGATGGCTGGGCTGGCAGGACATCGTCGGTGAGCTCCTCGTCATCATCGTCATCCGTGTGTACTGCGTGAGAGGCAAGGGTATTCGAGACCCGTGAAGCCGGGGGAGCAATGCTCGCATCTTCATCCACATCCTGAAGCGTGATGTCGCGCTTTGGATGAAGCTCCTGCAGCTTCTTCTGGATATCGCTGATGTCCACCGATGGTGGTTCGTTGATCACAGACGGCTGCACAAGAGAACTCGCAGCGATCGGTGGTTCAGCTCGTGGAGTATCGGTCTTGGTTGGACGTAGAATCTTTACTGAGCTCGAAAGTTGGCGACCCTCTGCAGGGATTGCATCGGGAGAAGGCGTCGGGACAAGCGGAACGCGTGGAAGTGCAGCCGCAGGTTCATCCTCGTCGATAGTGGATGCGTCAAGCACTGGACGTTGAATACGTTCACCAAGCGTGGTGCGGCGTTGCACAGCTGGAACTTCAGTCTGTTCAACGTCGTCTTCATCGATAGTGTCATCGCCGTCGTCAGCATCTTCTTCATCTTCGTCGTCTGACTCATCCGCATCCTTGCGGAAGGCAGTGCGCAGATCCAGATTCCCAAATCCCGCAAAGGCTGCCTTGAGCTTGGAACTCACCGCAGTGACGTCGAGCTCGAATCCCATGATGCTTACGAATCCAAGCACGGCGAGCCAGATAATCGTGCTGCCGATCCGACCAATGAACTGCGATGTAACCCCGCCGAGAAACTGTCCGATTGCTCCACAACTCTCGCGTGGAAGCCACTGAAAGAACTCAAGTGGCTGTAGCGTTCCAAGAACGGCCGACACGGAAACGGCGCATGCTAATGCCACGATTGACCGTCTGGCGATAAGCGGGGTGATGCGCTGGAACCGAAACACGTCATATGCCCAGAACATCATCAGCACGGGGAGTGCAATAGACCACACACCGATCGTTGATGTGTACATCCAGTGCGCGACAACCGCACCCAGAAGTCCGAGCCAGTTATACGTGGTATCGAATTTGAGTCGCAAAGCTTCATCGCCACGAATCACGCCGACCATATCCTTGAGCGTGAGCTGTGCGTTCGCCTCGTCCTTCGCTGTGTAGGAGACGAGGGCGATGAACATTAAGACTCCTGTGATTCCCAGGAGTACTGCGATGATCTTGAAACGACGGAGCCGTTGATGCTCATCATTCAAGGTTCGTTGCTGTGGACGGGGCGATTCCTCGTCACTTGGGGGACGGGTGTCGCCGCCTGATCGACGGCGAAGGGGGATATTGTCGGGGCGTGCGGTCATGATCTCTTTGCAGCTGGCCCCAATTTAATGGATAATTTCGACGCTATGGAGACAACATCGAAACGACCGATCATCATTGCCGGTCCATGCCTGGTTGAATCTCGCGACCTCATCATGCAGGTCGCAGAACATCTAGCACGCGTGTGCAGCGACCTTCCCGTGGAGTTGGTACTCAAGGGATCCTATCGCAAAGCGAACCGCACAAGCGCTGGATCATTTCAGGGAATTGGCGACGAATTGGCGTTGTCGTACCTGCGTGAAGCTGGCGATAGTATTGGTGTTCGCGTCATCACCGATATCCATGCAGATCATGAAGCAGCGCTTGCAGCCAACTATGTCGATGTACTGCAAATCCCGGCCTTCTTGAGCCGCCAAACTTCGCTGCTCGAGGCAGCTGCCGCAACAGGGAAGACCGTGAACATCAAGAAGGCGCAGTTCATGGCGCCCGACGATATGGCGAAAGCTGCGGCAAAGGTTACTGCGGCCGGTAACTCGTCGGTCTGGCTCACAGAACGTGGGACGACATTCGGGTACCATGATCTCGTGGTTGACTACCGTTCGCTGGCAATCATGGCACAGTCTGGTCACCCAGTAATCTTCGATGCCACGCACAGCGTGCAACGTCCATCTGCCGGGGCGCAATCGGGTGGTAACCGTGAGTTCATCCCAGCGCTGGCAAGAGCAGCAGCAGCGGCAGGCATCGATGGGTTGTTTTTTGAGACGCATCCTGACCCAGTGCAGGCTAAGAGTGATGCTGCTACACAGCTACCTCTGCAGGAGGTCGATGCGTTTATCCGTATGGTGTTACGCTATTGGCATCACGCATGACGGTCAGCATGTCCCACGTACGAACGATACTTGGCGTCGCCGTTGCACTTACGTTGATGGTGGGGTTGTCGGCGTGCCGAGAGCGCACCGCAGCAACGCAGGTGAAGAACGATCCCTTTCTGCGATCACCAACGCACGTGTCGTATGACGTCGACATTATGCTTGCGGATTCATCGTATGTACGAGCGCGTGTACAAGCCGATGTTGGGCGCGTCCGCGAGGATGTCCAGCAAACTGAGCTCGTCGGTAACGTCAGAGTAGTGTTTTACCAGCGACGGAGCACCATCGTGGGTGCACGGCTCACATGCGACTCGGTTGTGATCGATGATCGCACGCGTGACATGACCGCATTCGGGTCGGTTGTGGTGGTCTCGGATTCATCCCAAACGACACTACGCACATCGAAGCTCACGTGGTCGCATGCTGCGCAGCGCGTCCGTTCTGATCAGCCTGTTCAGATTGATACCCCCGCGGAACACATCGACGGCATCGGGTTTGAGTCGGATCAATACCTTACGGATTACCGCATCTTTCGTGTACGAGGAGTGCATCAGCAATGAAGCAACGGATTGTGGCTGGGAATTGGAAGATGAATACGCTGATGCACGAAGCGTCGCGTCTCGTCGAGGAAGTTCAGCAGGAAGTTGATGCTCGCGTCATACCATCGCACATCGACATTGTGGTATGCCCACCGTTTCCGTGGATCAGCGATACGGCAGTGCGTCTCAGTGGAAATCATGGTACACATGGTTCAAAGAAGGCGTCTGTGATTCGCTGTGGCGCGCAAGACTGTCATCACGAGGTTTTTGGGGCATTCACAGGAGACGTTAGCGCACCGATGCTCGTCGATGTTGGATGTCGTGACGTCATCGTTGGGCACTCCGAACGACGTCAGTTTCACGGTGAAACCAACGAACTCATTGCACGAAAAATTACTGCCGCTTTGCGTGCAGGACTTCGGCCGATTGTATGCATCGGTGAGTCGTCAGACGAACGTGCACGTGGCCGAACGACAGAGGTCGTGTCCGAACAGATCGACGAACTCATAACGTACGCAGGTGCTGAGGCACTCAATGCGAGTGTTGTTGCATACGAGCCCCTTTGGGCAATTGGCACAGGCGTTGCCGCGACCACTGGTCAGGCACAAGAAGTGCATGCACTCATTCGATCACGATTGACGGCTCATGGGGCACCAGACACACCGATCCTCTACGGAGGAAGTGTTAATGCGACGAATGCAGCCGACTACTTTGCGTGCTCTGAGATCGACGGCGCCCTTGTTGGTGGTGCGGCGCTTTCATCGACGACGTTTCTTGCCATTATCAACGCCGCGTGCACAGCTTGGTCAGAATGACGTTCACACTCGCCAATATCGTGACCATCTCACGGCTCTTTCTTGCGCCGGTGTTCTTAGTGTGCATTCTCATCGACTCGCCAACAGCAGTCACGTGGTCGGTTGTGATCTACCTTGTTGCCGCCCTTACTGACTGGCTTGATGGCTACCTAGCGCGTAAGTTCGGCGAGGTCACATCGCATGGTGTGTTTCTCGATCCACTTGCAGATAAGGTACTCACGACCTCAGCGTTCATCGCGTTGGTTGTCCACGACATCGTCCCGCTCTGGATGGTAGTTGTGATCATCGTTCGTGATTTTGGTGTGACGGCAATGCGAAGCATTGCCGATGATCGCGGCATGGCGATGCAAACGTCGTACGCAGCCAAGGTCAAGACATTCTCGCAGATGGTCGTCATTGCCTGGGCCCTGATTCTCTTTTGGCTACACAAGCAGTCACCGAGCTCCACAGAGTACCTCTATCTGCTCTCATCGGAAGTAACAGGCGTAGCGATGCTTGTTGTCACACTTCTTACGATCTACACCGCCATTCACTACATCATCGTCAACAGAAGGATCTTCTCCCGTGGCTGAACGCATTCCTCGTCCGAACCTGTCAGGTGCAGCAGACTATATCGCAACCGTTGGCGGGATAGGCCTGCTTCCCATCATGCCTGGGTCATGGTGTAGTGTTGTCATTGCAATACCTGCTGCATTGCCCTTACTCTTCCCACAGCTTGGTATTTCAACCACGTCGCTACAGGTTGGATATGCGGTGGCGATGGTCGTATTCATCGCCCTCGGTTGGTGGAGTGTTGGCAAGATTCAAGCAAAGTGGGGACACGACCCGAGCGTTGTTGTGGTCGACGAAGCTGCTGGTATGAGCCTTGTCTTCCTGGCTCCAGCTGCGCACGATGGTCTTGCACTTTGGGCGTGTGCGGTGTTTCTGTTCCGCGTGTTCGACGTCGCAAAACCCTGGCCCATGAGCTATGTGAATGATCGGACAGAGGCATGGGCGGTGATCGGAGATGATATCCTGGCGGGCATCGCAACATTCATTGCCGTACAACTTGTTTCACGTGCTCTCCTTGCACTTGGCATCATCTTGCCGAGTATGCTGTGATAGATGACGTAAAAACACCGTAAAACAAGGTCATTTGAGGGGGCAAATCGTTGAAACCCCTGTAAAATAGGTAGATGTGGATAAGTCATCCTTGAAAACCCCTATAAACAGCTGATATTTTCGCTCTGCATCTGGTTTTTACCAACAGTTTTTTGTGGGGTTTATCATGAACAAGGCAGAGCTTATTGAAGCCATTGCCGGTGCTGCTGGTCTCAGCAAGTCACAAGCAGACACAGCGTTGAACGCAACAATCAATGCGATCAAGGCAGAACTCGGTAAGGGCGGCAACGTGTCGCTCATCGGCTTCGGTTCATTCACGGTCAGCAAGCGCTCAGCTCGCACAGGCCGTAATCCATTCACAGGCGCAACGATCAAGATCGCTGCTCGCAAGGTTGCTAAGTTCAGCGCAGGTGCTGATCTCAAGGCAGTTGTGAACGGTGAGAAGAAGGCCGGTGCGAAGAAGGCAGCTCCTAAGGCAGCTCCTAAGAAGGCAGCTCCGAAGAAGGCAGCAGCGAAGAAGAAGAAGTAATTCTGAAGAATTATGAAGCCCGCCATTCGGCGGGCTTTTTTTTGCCCTATTTTTGCAGTCGATGGCATCGTCACACCTCCTGTCAACACATGACCTCAGTCGTGAGGACATCACATCGATCCTCGATGACGCCGCCGCCATTCTGCCATCGCACGCATCGCTCCGTCAGATTGATCCAGTCCTAGCTGGACGGAACATTGTACTCGCATTCCTCGAACCCTCAACGCGCACACGCTTGTCGTTTGAAACAGCCGCGCAACGCCTCGGTGCTTCAACAATCGTGTTTCATGCAACAGGTAGCAGCGTTGAAAAAGGCGAGACGCTCCGTGAGTCGCTCCGAACGATTGAAGCAATGGGCTTCGACGCTCTCGTTCTTCGACACGGTCAGAACGGTGTTCATCGCGATGTAGCTCAGTGGTCGAGCATGTCCGTGATCAATGCGGGAGAGGGAACAGTGCAGCACCCAACGCAGGCGCTGCTTGATGCGTCGACATTGCGAGAGCACTTTGGCGCGATTGATGGACGCAAGGTTGCCATTGTTGGTGACCTTCGACACTCACGCGTGGCTCGCTCAACGGCCGATGTGCTGCAGAAGTGTGGTGCGCAGATTGGCTACTGTGCTCCTGATGAGCTTGTCCCGACAGATGCGCAATTCGCAGAGATGCAACGTCTTGATTCGATTCACGACTGTTGTGAATGGGCCGACGCTGTATACCTACTCCGCATTCAACGCGAACGTCTTGCTGCTGATGTGACGATCAACGACGCAGAGTATCGCAGTCGCTATGCTATGACGGTTGACCTCGCGCGAGCGCATCGAGAGCTTGTTGTTCTGCATCCTGGTCCTGTCAACATCGGGATGGAGCTCGACGGCGAGATTCTTGACGATCCAATGTGTCTTATTCACCGACAGGTTACGCATGGTGTTGCCGTGCGTATGGCTGTGCTACAACGACTTCTTCACTCGTGATTGTTTCTGGGGACTATGCCAAAACGTACTGACCTTCGCACAATTCTTGTCATCGGCTCTGGTCCAATTGTTATTGGACAGGCGTGTGAATTCGACTATTCTGGCACGCAGGCATGTAAGGTGTTGCGTGAAGAAGGTTATCGCGTTGTGTTGATCAACTCGAATCCTGCGACGATCATGACCGATCCACACGTTGCTGATGCAACGTATGTGGAGCCAATTACACCTCAATTCATCGAAGAGGTCATTCGTAAGGAACGCCCCGAAGCAATCCTTCCGACAATGGGTGGTCAAGTTGCTCTGAATGCCGCCGTCGCACTTCACGAGCAGGGCATTCTGGCGAAATACAACGTTGAGTTGATCGGTTCGCAAATCGAATCGATTCACAAGGCAGAGGATCGTGAGCTCTTCCTGAATGCCATGAAGAAGATCGGCATGGAAATGCCACGCGGGGGATTCGTGCATGACTTTGATGAAGGCATGCAGATGATCGACTCGGTTGGTTTCCCGGCGATTATCCGTCCATCGTTCACCATGGGTGGCACAGGAGGGGGAATTGCATACAACATGGAGGAGTTTCGTGAGATGCTCCGAAATGGACTTGTTGCAAGTCCAATCAGTCGCGTTCTGGTCGAAGAGAGTATCATCGGCTGGAAGGAATATGAGCTCGAAGTGATGCGTGACACAAAGGACAACGTTGTCATCATCTGTTCGATTGAAAACGTTGACCCAATGGGTGTGCACACAGGAGATTCGATTACGGTTGCACCAGCACAGACACTTACCGATCGAGAGTATCAGCGCATGCGTGATGCAGCGCTGAAGATCATCCGTGAGATTGGTGTCGAGACTGGTGGTTCGAACATCCAGTTTGCTGTGAATCCGGCAGATGGTCGGATGGTTGTTATCGAGATGAATCCACGCGTATCGCGCAGCTCTGCGCTTGCATCAAAGGCAACGGGATTTCCGATCGCCAAGATTGCTGCAAAGCTGGCCGTTGGATACACGTTGGATGAGATTGTAAACGACATCACGAAGAAGACGCCTGCGTGCTTTGAGCCATCGATTGATTACGTGGTTGTGAAGATCCCGCGGTGGGACTTTGAGAAGTTTCACGAAGCAGACAACTCGCTTGGCATTCAGATGAAGTCTGTCGGTGAAGCGATGGCCTTCGGGCGCACGTTTAAAGAGGCACTGCAAAAGGCATTGCGTTCGCTTGAACAGAAGCGGTTCGGATTTGGGTTCGATTCACAGGCGTATCTCGATACCGCGCCAGTAACTGACGCTGTGCGTGATCATGTTCGATCACGCCTACGTTTGCGCACGTCGACGTCCATCTTTGATCTCTGTGATGCGTTGCGTATCGGATTGTCGAAGCTGGAGATCCACGATCTTACGAAGTACGACCCGTGGTTCATTGAACAGTGCGATCAGATCGTACAGCAGGCACTCGAACTTGTCCGTCAGTCATCACATGGCAACGGACTTTCGTCAATCACATCTGCTCAGATGCGCCGTCTGAAGCGGTATGGCTTTTCGGATTATCAGCTTGGCGTTATCACGGGATCAACAGAATATGCTGTTCGCGCTCGACGACTCGAGCTTGGCATCCGACCTGTGTACAAGACCGTGGACACCTGTGCTGCAGAGTTCGAATCGGAAACACCGTATCACTACTCATGCTACGACACAGAGAACGAGGCGATACCATCGACGTCGAAGAAGGTGATCATTCTTGGAAGTGGACCTAACCGCATTGGCCAAGGTATCGAGTTCGATTATTGTTGCGTGCAAGGCGTGTTTGCGCTCCGCAAGAATGGATACGAAGCCATCATGATCAATTGCAATCCTGAAACGGTATCGACGGATTACGACACGACGAGTCGGTTGTACTTCGAACCACTCACGTTTGAAGACGTCATGAACGTCATCGACGTTGAGCAGCCCGACGGAGTAATTCTCACATTTGGTGGTCAAACACCTCTCAAGTTGGCGCAGGCCCTGTACGATGCAGGTGTACCGTTGTTCGGTACATCGCCTGAGGGTATCGACCTTGCAGAAGATCGTCAGCGGTTTGGTGAACTTCTCGATAGGCTCTCGATTGCATGTCCGCCATGGGGAACATGCAAAGCAGAAGAGGACGCTGTGACCATTGCCGATCGCATTGGCTATCCGGTGCTGGTGCGTCCATCATATGTGCTTGGTGGTCGTGCAATGCAGATCTGCTACCGTGAGGAAGCACTGCGAGCATACATGCGGACAGCGATCGCACAAGACCCTGAGCGTCCAGTACTCATCGATCACTTCCTTGAGAATGCCATTGAGTTTGATGTTGATGCTGTAAGTGATGGCGTTACAACGGTGATCGGCGGAATGATGCAGCACATTGAAGAAGCCGGCGTGCACTCTGGTGATTCGTCGTGCGTGTTGCCTCCATACAACATTGCGCCGTCGGTGCTCAACACGATGCGTTCGCATGCTGAAGCAATGGCAGCGGAATTGAAAGTTGTCGGACTCCTCAACATTCAGTTTGCTGTGCAAAATGGAAACGTCTACGTCCTCGAGGTCAATCCACGTGCTTCGCGCACCGTGCCATTTGTTTCGAAGGCGACGGGCGTGCAGTTGGCGCAGTATGCCACCCGCGTCATGCTTGGCGAACCGGTCGCTACGTTGGGCATTCCGGCGTTTGACCCAGACATGAAGCGCACGGCAATCAAAGAGTCGGTGTTTCCATTTTCGAAATTCCCACACGCGAGCGTGTTCCTTGGACCGGAGATGCGCTCGACCGGTGAAGTCATGGGAATGGACTCGTCATTTGGCCGCTCCATCGTCAAGTCGCACATCTCTGCGGGGAACTCCTTGCCCCTTAGCGGAAGTGTGTTTATCTCGCTGAGCTCCCATGATAAGTCACAGCGCGCTGTTGATATGGCACGTGGCTATCATGAGTTAGGCTTTGTGATTCTTGCAACTAGGGGAACTGCGACCTATCTCGAAGAACACGATATCCCTGTGACTGCTGTGCGTAAGCACTACGAAGGACGTCCGAGTATCATCGACCAAATTGCCAACGGCGATGTGCAGCTTGTCATCAATACGCCGCTTGGAGAAAACGCACGCTACGACGAGGCGGTGATGGGGCGTACAGCGATGAAGTACAAGGTTCCGTTCTTTACCACCTTGGCCGCAGCTGAAGCATCGCTTCATGGTATCAAGGCATTGCGTGACGAAACCTTCACGTCGGTGTCGTTGCAGGAGCATTATGCGGCGTCCAACGCCTGAAATCGAACGTGTCTGGACCGTTCGTGATCTCATCACATGGGGTCAGGAATATTTCGAGTCCAAAGGAGTTGATTCGCCGCGGCTGACGATCGACTTGTTGCTGTGCGCCGTTCTTGGGATTTCGCGACTTGATCTCTACATGCAGCATGATCGTCCGCTCACAAAGGACGAGCTCAAGCATCTGCGGGGATTTGTCACGCGACGAAGCCAGCGAGAGCCCTTGCAGTACATTCTTGGGCACGCAGACTTCTTCGGACTCCAGTTCGCCGTAACTCCGGCGGTTCTGATACCTCGACCCGAGACCGAGATCCTTGTTGACCGATGTATCCGCTGGATCACGTCAAGGGGCGAGGTTGAAACCCGTGGTCTCGACATCGGCACAGGTAGTGGCTGCATTCCAGTTGCCATCGCACATCACTGCCGTACGTCTACCTGGATGTGCGTCGATAAAAGCCACGACGTGCTTGACGTGGCTCATTCGAACGCAATCCGCCATGGAGTTGACGACCGCTGCACAATGCAGCAAATGGATTTTCTCGAAGCCATTCCACTTGGCGTGTTCGACGTAGTAACCATGAATCCGCCGTACATCGCTCCAGAGGAGATTGACACCCTAGACGTAGAGGTTCGCGGCCACGAGCCCCGCATGGCTCTCACGGACGAGCACAATGGAGAGACCTTCTTCATCCGCTTTGCCGAGGTAGCAGCGGAGATCCTCACGCCTGATGGCCGGGCCTTTCTGGAGATTGGTTTCGGACAAGCAGAGCGGATATCGACCATTTTCACCAGTCGCGGCTTATCGTGCCATGTCATCGATGATCTTGCTGGGATACCGCGCGTTCTCGAGGTATTTCGTGGTCACGTTACATCCACGTAACGTTGCCGGGTCGTACAGCCGAACTACGCGTCCTTTTTTCGTAACTTCGTCGCGTTCGCCGGTTGGAACAATAGCAGTGCGGTTGGCTTAATGAATGACCATGACCAAATACGTGTTGACACCCATACGAAGCACATCGTTGTGTATCTGCGGGGTCAGTTCACAGGCGGGGAAGAGACTGATACGATGCAGCGCATTATCACCTCGCCCAGTTCTGGTGAAACAAAACACGTGATTCTTGATCTAGCTGATGTGACCTACATCAACTCGTCATTCATGAGTGCACTTCTTGCTTCGCAGTCCAATCTTAGTCGTCGTGGTGGCAGTCTTGTGCTGACAGCGGTCCCAGAAACATTACAGCGCATTTTTGCCGTGACGCGACTTAACAACGTCTTTCAATCGCATCTCTCTGTCGGTGAGGCGGAGCGGTCACTTTCAATCTGAGCATTAACAACATTCTGTTTCCACGAAGGGTGATGTATGAAGAACATGACGAACACGATCATCATGGTAGCCTGTCTTGTTGCAGCCTATGCGGTGTTCTATCTCGTGCTGGGTGCTGAAGGCAACTTCACAGATCCAAAAACAGGCGCTGTGGATATGCACAACCCACAGAATGCGTTGGGCATGATCTATACTGGTGGTTGGCTCGTAGGTCTGTTGATTGCATCGATCCTCATCGCAATCACGTTCGTTGCTGAGCGCTTCCTTTCAATCGGCAAGGCTGCTGGTAAGAGCGACATGCACAGCTTCTCAAAGGACGTTGTAGCCAATGTCCAAAAGGGCAACTATGCTGCTGCAATCTCTGCTTGTGATGCACAGCGTGGTTCACTCGCAAATGTTCTTCGTGCTGCAGTTGAGCGCTACGAGACCGTTGAAAACGATCCGAGCCTCAATGCTGATCAGAAGCTGCAGGAAACGCAGCGTGTAGTAGACGAAAACATGAACCTTGAAACGCCACTCCTTGAGAAGAATCTGAACATTCTCTCGACGGTAGCCTCGGTGTCGACGATGATTGGTCTTCTCGGTACGACTATCGGTATGATCAAGGCGTTCCAGGCACTTGGTGCTGCTGGAACGGTATCTGCTCAGCAGCTCTCGATCGGTATCTCAGAAGCTCTCTACAACACGGCTGGCGGTCTGATCGCTGCTATCCTGTCGATCATCTTCTTCAACTTCTTCACAACGAAGGTTGACAACTTCACCTACCAGATGGACGAAGCGATCCAGCAGCTGATGGAAACGCTTGCGATTCGCACGGGCACAAAGGCCTGATCACCTCAACGCGGTAGGGAGAACCCATGTCGAAAATCAAAAAGAAGCGATTGGGCTTTGTCTTGGACATGACGCCGCTGGTGGACATCACGTTCCTCCTGTTGACGTTCTTCATGTTCACGGCGAAGTTTAAGAGCGACGCTGAGAACCAACAGAAGTTCGAAATCAAGCGTCCGCAAACGCAATCTGATACCGCCAAGATTCCTGAAAAGGATCTTGTCATGATCAAGATCGCCGTTGATACCGTGGCTAAGGACACAGCATTCTACCTTTCGATGGTTGCAGAGCAGGATATCGCCGAACTCCGCAGTCGGATGAAGGAAGGGGGCTTCCCCGAAGTCGACGAAAAGTCGATTGTCTATAAGATCAAGGACACGGTCTGGCTTGGCAAGGCAATTTTCTATTGCCGTGACGCCAACCGCAATGCGGTCTTCGCAATCGACGCGGACCGTCGTCTGAAGTATCGTTGGGTTGAGCAGGCCATGAATGAGCTTCGCAAGAAGAAGGCCACGACGTTCAACTTTGTGACAGAAAAGAAGAACGGCGGACTGTAACACACGGTCCAGTCGCTCTGTCAACCAATTGAGAATCCTGAAACCGAACAACAGGTGGACACATGGCAGGCGGTGGTGAATTAGGCGGCGGACAAAAACAGCGGCGCGGTAAAGCAGGAAAGCGCAAAGCGAAGAAGCGTCTCGGGTTCCGACTCGACATGACGCCATTGGTGGACATCACCTTTCTTCTCTTGACGTTCTTCATGCTGACGACGTCGATGATTACGCCGCAGACGATGGAAATGAGTGTTCCGCCCGAGATTGACACTCCGATCGAAGTGAAGCAATCCGAGCTCTTGACGATTCGCATTCGTCAGGACGGCATGGTGTTCTACAACACTGGCGTCGATGCTCCGCAGCGCTTCGCTGCGCCGAGTCGTTCCAAGAGTGGCTCTGCTGACTACAAGAAGACACTTGCCGAAATCAAGAAAGTCGTTGTCGATCAGAACGTAGCGCTTAAGAACCGGTGTATCGTTGTGCTCAAGGCCGATGGCGAAGCACCGTATGGTCTCGTCGTCCAGGTGCTTGATGAGCTCAACTCAGCTGAAGCGGAAATCATCGACCGTCTCAAGCGCGAGCACGGCATCAACGAGCGAAAGCGGAAGTTCACGGTATCACCATATGTGGCAAAGGATGCCGAGGAGTTGATGGGACTATGAGCGCGACAGTAGAACTTGGAAAGCAGCTCGAGTCGCTTCACTACGGTGCAGTTGAACTCAAGCAGGTTATCAATCGCAACACCTACCGTGCGTTTCGCATCACAGCGATTCTGTTGCTTCTGATTTCGACATACGCAATTGCACGTCCGTTTGTTGAAGCGTGGCTGTTCCCGCCTCCGAATATTGTGAAGGTGCGTGTTACACGCGCAAGTCTTGAAAGCCTTCCTCCGCCTCCATCCGAGAATCAGGAGGAGATGCCTCCACCTCCGCCTGAGAACCTACCACCAGCCACGGTCACGCGTGCGGGTACTCCTGTTGCCGTTCCTGATGCAGAAATTGCTCCAGACGCGAAGGACTTCGCCGACCTCAAGGATCTTGGCGAATCGCTTTCGAGCGACCGCAAGGTAGATCAGAACGAGCAGTGGTCTGAAATTCCTAGCGGACCAGCAGTCGTGCGAGAAGAAACGCCAGATATCGAAGAATTCGTCTCGGTCGAAGTTGAGCCTGCGTATGACGAGGGTGCACTTGCGCGTCGCGTGAAGTATCCGGAAATGGCACGTCGTAACGGTATCGAGGGTATCGTTCTCGTTGGCGCACTCATTGGCAAGGACGGACGTATCGAGAAGATCCAGGTTATCGAGTCAGATAACGAAGTGCTCAATTCTGCTGCCGTGAAGGCAGTTCAAGAAACGACGTTCACGCCGGCCAAGCAGAACGGACAGGCCGTGCGCGTATGGGCACGTGTGCCTATTCGTTTCACGCTTCGCTAAGGTCAACGATGCACCTCGTCAACATTATCACGCGATCACTTGTAGTGGTTGTTGGTGTGTTGCTCCTGTTGTCGGTCCCACCGTTTGCTGGACTTTCTTCACCACTCCAAGAAGTTTTCGGCGCAGTCGTGGTTCTCTTCGGTGTGTTGCGACTGGTGCTCTACGTTTCGAGCAGACGACGCCAAGACTCAGAAGGCGACGCATGAAGTCTCGAGTGCTCATCGCACTTTGCTGTCTCTCACTCTTAGCAGCATGTACGCAAACAGAGCGTGCTAGCACCGTGGAGCAGGAAACGGCGCTCTCTGGAACCATTACGGTTCTCTGCGATCCAGACATGATGTCCATGCTCGAAGCGCCGAAACGCTTGTACGATAGCGTACACCCGAAGGCCTTCATTACGCTGCAACCGATGGACGTTGATTCTGCCATGTTGTCGATGCTGAATCACGAGCAGCGCATCGCTATCGTCGCCCGCGACTATACCGAGCAAGAGCTCCTGCTCCGGCAGCAAGATCCTGGTGATACACTGCAACGCTCGTTGCTAGCACGTGATGCGATTGTTGTGATTGCAGACAGCTCGTTCCCATACGACACGATGCATGCGGAACATGTCGCGAAGTTCCTTGTAGGGGACGCAGCACCCCTTTCGCAGTACCCAAAGCTGAAGCGTATTCCCGTGTTTGTCTTAGGACGTGGTGCTACTGGATCGATGTATGCTAACGTCCAGAGGATCATCACCAAGGGCGTTGCGCCAAGCCGTGCAACGCTGACTTCGGTTGGATCGTATGACAGTGTTTCGCTTGCTGTTCGAAAGGAAACCTCGATGCTGGGTCTGGGCTACCTTTCGCAGGTGTCGCGCGACCGCTCAGTGAAAGCAATTCGACTAAGTTATACCAACGAGTTTGGCGATCACGAGTATCCCAAGCCAGTTCACGTTAGCTATCTCATTATGGGTAAGTATCCATTTACTGTTCCTGTGTACGTGTATCTCAAGGATAAGCCGAATCAGTTCAATCTCCCGTCGGGATTTATGCAGTACCTGACGCGGAATGGGGAAGCTCAGAAGGCGATTCTTGCAGCTGGAATCGAGCCAGGGTATGCGAAGTTTAGCTTGACGCTGCCCGAATAACTCGCACACACTCGAGGGTACCCCCGGTACGTCACAAGAAATTGTGACAACATCATGCGGAGGCGATAATGTCTCTTTCTATTTTTGCCGCTCGGTTTCCGGCTTCTCGTCGTGATATACCGCCACAGAATCGACTGCTCCACCCTTTGAGGCATCCTATGCTTGCGATGATATCTGCTCGTACCACAGTTCTGATAGCGCTGACTGCTATCCTGACCACGGTGACGATGGTAGCTGATGACTTCTCCAAAGCCAAGGAAGCCATCAAGGAGCGTGAGTGGGTAGCTGCGCTGGGACACATCCGCAAGGCGGTAGCGAGCTCGCCTCAGGATATGGACGTCCTTGTTGTTGCTGCGCGCGTCTACCTTGAACTCGACATTCGTGATACAGCGCTGACGTATGCACGTCGCGTGTACGAAGACGATAACGAGGAAGAAGAGCGTATCCTTCTGTACGGTGAGGCACTTCGCGAGGCAGGGCAGCCAGCTGAAGCTTCGACGATGCTTCGCAAGGCCCTAAAAAAGCGCGATGATGTAGATGTAAGTCTTGAGCTCGTCAATGCGCTGGTAGCTGCTGACAGTCTGCGTTCGGCGGAGCTTGTTGCAACGACTGCTCGTGACAAGCACTCATCGAGTGCATCGGCATACATTGCTCTCGGCAACATCTACTTCAGCAGCAAGCCGTTCCCTGTGTTCGAACTTGCAGTTCAGAACTACGAAGAGGCGATTAAACTCGACAAGTCCTATGTCATGGCATACTTCAATCTTGCCATCTGTTACTGGAAGATGGCAAACCGTGAGTCCGATAAGGATCTCAAGGCTGAGTACGTCAAGCGTTCGTTCGAAGCATGGGATAACGTAACCGACCTTGATCCAAAGAACGCACGTGCATGGTACGAGCAGGGGAAGATCCTCAACCTTGTTGGCCGGTATGCACAGGCTTCACAGGCGTTGCTTCGCTACCGTGAACTTCGTCCACTGGGCACAGGGGAGAACCTTGCTTCGTGGTATCTTGGTGAGTCGTACTTCAAGCAGAACAAGTGCGATTCGGCAAAGATCCACCTTGATGATGTGGCATCTCGCGTCGATTCGTTGCGACCACACGTAGCGCTGATGCTTGCCAAGTGTAGCTTCACGTCGCGTCAGTGGAAGGAATGCGTCAAGGGATACACAGATGCAACCCCTGTGAAGAGTCGCTGGGACAACATGGACTATTGGTTCTATGGAGTGGCGCTCGTCGTCAGTGGCGACACAGCTAATGCCATCAACGTGATGGCAGAGGCAGCTGATCGTGACCCCAAGCAGTGCCGGTTCATGTTCCAGTATGGAATTCTGCTGCAGGACCGCGCGATGTATGCACGATCGACGGAAATCTACCGTAAGCGTCTCGAGAACTGTAACGACACGCTCGACCCAAAGATCCATGTCTTCATTGGAAACAACTTCTTTGCTGACAGCTTGCTCGACAGCGCAATTGTTTCGTACGAGAAGGCTCTCGCGCTGAAGCCAGGATATCCGTATGCAAAGACCCGACTTGGCGAGACATACATCGCAAAGGGCGAGGTTGACCGTGGCGAGGACCTCCTCGATGAAATCATCGAAGCAGCCAAGACGTCGACAAGCCCAGACGAGCGAAAACTGGCTATCGGCGCTATCGCCCGACTCAATGATCGCGCCCTTCAAGAAAAACAGTGGTCTACGATCGTTTCTCGTAGCAAGGTCGCTACGGAGCTTGATCCAAAGTCAGTAACGGCGTGGTTGTACCTCGCAATTGGCTATCAGGGTCTCCAAGACGCTGAAAACGCCAAGCGCGCCTACCGAGAGGTTCTGAAGCTCAACCCGAATAATGAGGCCGCCAAGAAGAACCTCAAGGCTCTTGGTGGGTGATCCTCACCCCAGTGCTGTTTTGGAAAAACAGCTAAGTGCCGTATTTTCGTAGTCTTGTCAACATTGGACCTAACCGGACGACCATGATAGACATCTCCATCGTGGGAATTCGGGACGGTAATCATCCATTCGCGATGACGGTTCACGCGTCAGACATTCCCGGCCTAAGCTCGGAGTTTACGCAAGACGTTGTCGTCGAAGGGCTAATGCAGAAGCATGTTGGTGGACGCTATACGGTGTTTGCTACGGCAGCAGCAACAGCTCGGTTGATATGTGATCGTTCACTCGAAGAATACGACGAACCCCTCGAAGCGTCGTTTGAACTCGAGTATCGCGTAGACACCGCATTAGCGGCTGAACAACGTGGACGCATCGCAGAGCTTGATGATGAAGAAGTTCGGGGGCTTCGCGATGACGACAAGGCCATTGACATCACCGAAGACGTACGGCAAGTGCTTACACTTGCGATACCCGCTCGGCGTGTGGCACCGGCCTATCGAGACAAGAACCTTGACGAGATCTTTCCAAGCATAAAGGGGCGTGACGCCGAACAGCCGTCGAATGACGTCGATGATCGGTGGGAAGCTCTGAAAAACATCCATCGAACGTAAACCTTGAGGTACAGTCATGCCGAATCCAAAGCGACGCCACTCGAAATCCCGCGGTGCCAAGCGCCGTACACACTACAAGGCAACAGCACCAACGGTGATGTCATGCCCAAACTGTAGCGCTGCAAAGCAACCACACATCGTGTGTCCATCATGTGGCTACTACAACGGCCGCAAGATCATCACGGTTGACTAAGCATTCACGTGGAGGAGACCCCTCTGGGGATCATCCGTGACTGACGTCGCACACACTGGTAGCGAATCTGTTCGTCCCGTCCGCATTGTTGTAGACGCGATGGGCGGTGATTTTGCGCCCGGAAATGAAGTTCAGGGAGTGATCCAAGCTCTTGACCGATCGTCGTTGATCGAACTCATCTTGGTAGGACGTGAGCCTGAACTTGTTGCAGCCCTCGGCTCCAATGCAGCGCATCCTCGTGTTTCGATCGTGCATGCCGACGATGTGATCGCAATGGGCGACGAGCCCTCATCGATCGTAAAGCAGCGAAAGACCTCATCCTTGTACATGGGTCTCGACCTTGTCCGTCAAGGCAAGGCTGACGCATTTGTCAGTGCAGGCAACACCGGTGGAGTGATGGCAACGTCGACGATGTTGTGTGGTCGTATCCCCGGCGTGAGCCGTCCAACTATTGGCACATTTCTTCCGACCAAGACAGGTCGCCCAACGCTGCTTCTCGACGTTGGTGCCAATGTCGACAGTAAGCCGAAGTTCCTCTCTGATTACGCTGTCATGGGAAGCGTGTACACGCAGCTCATGAATGGCGTTACCTCACCCACTGTGGGTTTGCTCAATGTTGGAGAAGAACCTGGCAAGGGCACCGAGGTAGCACAACAATCATACGAGTTGCTTCGCACGAACGGCGTCAATTTCGCTGGTAACGTGGAAGGGCGTGATATTCTCGCCGGCACAGTTGACGTTGTTGTATGCGATGGTTTCGAGGGCAACATCGTTCTCAAGTTTGCCGAGAGTATTCTCAGCTTCTTGAAAGAACGTTTCCGCGCCTATGCCAATCGCGGCATTCTTCAGAAGCTGGCCATGGCAGCGTTCACTCCTGTGCTTCGGAAGGCGCTCAGTGGTATGGACTATCAAGAGTATGGTGGTGTGCCACTGCTCGGCGTGAATGGTGTGACGATCATTGGCCACGGCAGCAGTTCACCAAAGGCGCTAGCAAACATGATCCTTCGGGCTGAAGAAGTAGTTCGAAAGGATGTCAACGGTACAATTGAACGTGCACTTGCACATGCAGCAACAGCAGCGAAGGAACAGATATGAAGGCCGCAATCACAGCAGTAGCGCATAATGTTCCACCCGACGTGTATGACAACGTTTGGTTCGAGAGCAAGATTGACACGAACGACGAGTGGATCAAGACTCGTACGGGCATCACCGAACGCCACTTCGCCTTCGAAGGTGGTGTAACCGACATTCTGTTGCCTGCAGCAAAGAGTGTGCTTGAGCAACGCGGGTTAACACCAGAGGATATCGATCTGATCATCCTCGCTACGATCACGCCAGATCGTGTGTTCCCATCGTCGGCAGCCATTCTCCAACGGAAGCTCGGCGCGACAAATGCGTGGGGCTTCGACCTTGCAGGTGCATGCTCTGGCTTCCTGTATGCACTCGTCACGGGTGCCAAGATGGTGGAATCTGGCGCTGTGAAGCGTGCGTTGGTTCTCGGTGGCGACAAAATGAGTTCGATCTTGAATTTCGAAGACCGTACAACGTGTGTGTTGTTCGGTGACGGCGGTGGAGCAGTGTTGCTCGAGGCAACCGAGGATGACTCCTTCGGTGTTGTCGACCACATCCTCCGCATGGATGGTCGAGGAGAAGACTTCCTTCATCAGAAGGCAGGTGGTAGTCTCCGTCCACCATCGATCGAGACCGTTACCAATCGTGAACACTTTGTCTATCAAGAAGGACAGGCTGTGTTCAAGAGCGCTGTGAAGGGTATGGCTGATGTGTCGTTTGAAATCATGCAGCGCAACAACCTTACAGCAGATAATGTTTCGTGGCTCGTTCCACATCAGGCGAACCTCCGCATCATCGATGCGACAGCCGACCGCATGGGACTCTCCCGCGATAAGGTCATGATCAACATCGATCGATATGGCAACACAACTGCCGGAACGATTCCGATCTGTTTGTCGGAACTCCACATGAACAAGAAGGTTTCGAAGGGTGACTACCTTGTATTGTCGTCGTTTGGCGCAGGATACACCTGGGGTAGCGTTCTTGTTCGCTGGTCGATTGATACCTAACCAAAGGCACGATCTATGTCTTCAACCGCTCTAGTGTTTTCTGGACAAGGTTCGCAATACGTCGGCATGGCAGCGGACATTATTGCCGCTGACGACCGCGCACGCGCGCTCGCACAGCGTGCTAACGATGTTCTGGGATATGACCTTCTTGGAATCATGTCCAATGGACCTGACGATGAACTGCGCCAGACACGGTATACGCAGCCTGCGTTGTTCCTCCACGAGGCCATTCTCCTTGAAACAACAGGTGCGCAAGCACGAATGAAGGCCGTCGCAGGGCACTCACTGGGTGAGTATTCTGCATTGTATGCCGCTGGGGTTCTCAGCTTCGACGACGCGCTGCGACTCGTTCAGCGCCGCGCTACCCTGATGTTCGAGGCAGGCAATCGTCTGCCAGGTACCATGGCTGCGATTGTTGGCATGGATGACGATACCGTTCGTGCGGTATGCTCGGAACTCAACAAGGGAGGGGACGCAACACTTGTCCCAGCCAACTTTAACTCGCCCGGTCAGGTTGTCATTAGCGGAAGCGCAGAATATGTCCGTTCATGCATGCCGATCTTCAAGGAACGCGGGGCGAAGCTCGTGAAGGAACTCCAAGTAAGTGGTGCGTTTCACTCGCCCCTTCTCGCGGAAGCACAGAATGGTCTGGCAGAAAGCATCCTGGCAACTCCATTTGCCGATGCCTCGGTCGCTGTCTACGTCAACGTATCGGCTTCGGCGGTCACAACCGCTGCCGAGCTCCAGCAGGCGGCCATTGCGCAGCTTACCGCGCCGGTTCTGTGGACCGGAACAATGCATGCGATGTGGAACGATGGCATCACAAGCTTCGTAGAAATTGGTCCAGGTAAGGTGCTTCAAGGCCTTGTAAAGCGGACACTTGCCGAAGCCTCAATTGACGGAATTGACACCTGGGCAGATGTCCAGCGATTTTCTGAACAGGTAGCATAAACGATCGGAGACGCAAGCATGGGAACATTCGCACATACAGGGAAGGTCATCGCAGTAACGGGCGGTGCGCGTGGAATTGGTGAAGCAATCGTGCGCAGACTCTGTGCCGAAGGCGCTCACGTGTTTGCCACGTACAACGCTAGCTCGACACGTGCAGATGCTATTGCTGCCGAGATACGTGCTGCCGGCGGAACAGTGACATTCCTCCAGGTAGATGTCAGCAATGAAGACAGCGTCAAGGAGTTTATTGAGGCTGTGGTTGCTCAGGGCGGACGACTTGATGGACTTGTTAATAATGCCGGCATCACCAAGGATGGACTCATTATGCGAATGGGTTCCAAGGATTGGCACGACGTTATCGAAACAAACCTCAGTGGTGTGTTCTACGCATGCAAAGCGGCTGCGCGTCCGATGATGTCGCAGCGCAGCGGACGCATCGTGAACATCGGGAGCATCGTCGGACTCCAGGGTAATGCTGGACAGGTGAATTACAGCAGTGCAAAGGCGGGTCTGGTCGGACTTACCAAGAGCCTCGCGCGGGAACTGGCAAGTCGTAACGTTTCTGTAAATTGTGTGGCTCCTGGTTTCGTAGAAACCGACATGACGGACAAACTCACGGAAGATCAGAAGGCGGCGTTCTTTGGGAATATCCCACTGAAGCGCGGAGCTCAAGCCGATGAGATTGCAAGTGTTGTGTCGTTCTTTCTCGCTCAGGAGTCGTCCTACGTCACTGGTCAGGTTCTGAACGTGTGCGGTGGGCTTGCGATGTAATACAAGGCTACAACGTCGAATCAATTTCCAACCTCATTTTTCAAGGGTTTAGTATGTCCGCAGTGGCACAAAAAGTCACCGAGATCATCGTTTCGAAGCTCGGTGTTGAAGAATCACAAGTAACACCAACAGCCTCGTTCACGAGCGACCTTGGTGCAGACTCGCTTGACACTGTTGAACTCATCATGGAGTTCGAGCGCGCATTCAACCTGACGATCGAAGACAGCGATGCTGAGAAGATCCAAACAGTTGGCGACGCGATCACGTACATCGAGTCGAAGTCTTAACCATTTTTCTCTGCGATCAACACTGTAGGTGCGTATGTCGAGACAGCTTCAACGAGTAGTCATTACAGGAATCGGTGCCATCACGCCAATCGGCAACACGGCTGCTGAATTCTGGAACGGTATGATGGAGGGACGCAGCGGTGCGGCTCCCATTACACGCTTTGATGCAACTGACTTCGATACGCGCTTTGCCGCAGAGGTAAAGAACTACGATCCAACGATTCACATCACGAGAAAAGAGGTCCAGCGTATGGACCTCTTTACTCAGTTTGCTATGTCTGCAGCGATCATGGCTGTGGAGCATGCAGGAATCGATTTCGAGAAGACGAACCGCGAGCGCGTTGGTGTCGTCTTCGGATCGGGCATCGGTGGTATGTGGACGTACCATCACCAGCAGCAAAACCTCTACGAGCGCGGTGGAAAGCCTGACCGCATTTCGCCGTTCTTTGTTCCGATGCTCATTTCGGATATCGCTGCTGGTCACATTGCTATTCGCTACGGCCTGAAGGGCCCGAACTACGGAACAGTATCAGCATGTGCTACGTCGTCGCACTCTATCGCTGATGCGCTGATGTTGATGCAGCGCGGCATGGCCGATGTCATGCTTGCCGGTGGTTCAGAAGCCGTCGTTTGCCCAATGGGTATTGGTGGTTTCAATGCCATGAAGGCACTTTCAACACGCAACGATGATCCATCCACAGCTAGCCGTCCGTTCGATAAGGATCGCGATGGATTTGTGATGGGTGAAGGCGGTGGTATTCTCGTACTCGAGACGCTCGAGCACGCACAGAACCGTGGCGCGACAATTCTCGCAGAACTTGCTGGTATCGGCCTCACAGATGACGCCTACCACATCACGCAACCTGCGGCAGGGGGCGAGGGAGCCGTCCGCTCCATGAAGCTTGCCATTCAAGATGCAGGACTTGAGCCAACGGATATCGACTACATCAACGCACACGGAACGTCGACTGCATTCAACGATAAGTCTGAATCAGCGGCAATCATGAGTGTGTTTGGTGATCATGCGGCGAACCTGCTTGTTAGCTCAACCAAGTCCATGACTGGTCACCTCCTCGGTGCGGCGGGTGCGGTTGAGGCAATCGCTACAACGATGGCAATTGTCAACGGTATTGCGCCTCCGACGATCAACCAGTTTACGCCTGACCCAGAGTGTACGCTGAACTATGTGGCGAATGTCCCACAACCAATGAAGATTCGTGCGGCTCTGAGCAACACGTTCGGATTCGGTGGTCACAACGCAACGCTCTGTTTCAAAGCATACGTCGATTAAGTCGTGAAGGACATCGTCCGCCAGCTCTATGCGAATCTTCTGAAGTTTGCCGCCACTCGTGGCTCGGCAAACAACGCGATGTTTCGTGAGCTGTTCCCACCGGTCGGTGTGCTTACAGACGAACGGGTTGCGGAGCTGGAGCAACTTCTCGGCGTTGACATCCACATGCCATCACTTTACGAGCAAGCGCTTACGCATCGCTCGTACTTGCAAGTCGTCAACAGTCCAGACCATCGTTCGAACGAACGTCTCGAGTTCCTTGGCGATGCCATTCTCGGCATGGTAACGGCTGAGTACTTGTTCTACAACAACCGTGAGGTGTTGGAAGGCGAGCTCACCAAGATGCGCTCGTGGATTGTCAATAAGAAGAGCCTCGCGATTTGCGCGCGCGCTATTAAACTCGACGACTACTTGTTCCTGAGCTACTCAGCTTCGCAATCGCTCCAGCGTGGAAACGACTCCATGCTCGCTGATGCATTGGAGGCAATCATTGCAGCCATCTACCTTGATCGAGGTTTCGATGACGTGCGACGGTTTATTGTCGAGAAACTCCTGCCGATCATGGTTCAGGAGTCACTGGTGCACGACACCAACTATAAGAGCCTTCTTCTCGAAACCGTGCAGGCCAAGGGACAGCTTGCGCCGCGGTATGTCGTTACTCGTGAGGAGGGACCCGACCATGAGAAACACTTTACGGTTGACGTGATCGTCGACGATGCTGTTATCGGCAGTGGTTCCGGTCGGAATAAGAAGGATGCTGAACAAGCTGCGGCTGAGGCCGGACTTGAGTTCCTTGCGAAGCGTTCGCAGCAGCGACGACCATCTGCCACGTAACTTTTCGATGACATACGTCATCATCACGAACAGCGTCTTGCAGCTCATGCGCTCAGTGGCACTTACCATATTGCTTGTGGCCTTCGCCACGCTTCAACCAGCATCTGCGCAATTCCTCGCAGGTAGTCTGCCGTTTGGGAAGAATAAGAAGCAGTACGAGAAATTTCAGTGGCGCTATATCCAGTCGGCCAACTTCGACGTCTACTTCCACGGAGACGCTGAGTACGTCGCTCGCTATGCTGCACTGAAGGCTGAAGATGCTCTCAAACAGATTCAAGACGAACTGTCGTTTTCGCTTACGAAGCGCATTGTCTTCATCATTTACAACTCACATAATCAGTTCCAGCAAACGAATGTGATTGATGAGTTTATGACCGAGGGCATCGGTGGTGTCACAGAGTTATTCAAGAATCGTGTTGTGATTCCGTTTGAAGGTGATTACCAGAAGTTCCGGCACGTGGTGCATCACGAGTTGGTGCATGCAGTCATCAATGACATGTTCTACGGCGGGTCTGTGCAATCGTTGATCAACAACAGTGGTGCTGCAATGCTCCCATTGTGGATGAACGAAGGATACGCGGAGTATTCAAGTGCTCAGGGTCTGGATGTCAAGACGGACATGTTCATGCGTGACGTCGCCGTGAGTGAGTATCTGCGTGGAATCAATCAGCTCAATGGCTATTTCGCCTATCGTGGTGGTCAGGCCTTCTGGTCGTATATCGCAACGAAGTACGGCAAGGGGAAGGTCGGCGAAGTGCTCAATCGCTTCCGCTCAATTGGCGATGTGGATCGAACATTCCGTGCTGCATTCGGCATGACCTACGAGGAGATGTCGGAACAGTGGGCGAAGGACGAGAAGAAGTTCTATTTCCCTGACGTGAGTCGTTATGATTACGTCGAGGATTTTGCATCTCGCCTGACGAATCACCAGAAGCAAGACAATTTCTACAACACCTCACCGGCCATCTCACCCGACGGTGAGTCGGTTGCGTTTCTCTCCGATCGTGGTGATAACACGTTCGGACTGTGGGTGATGGACTTGCAGAAGAAGGAACCTCGCCGGCTCGCCGCAAGTGCACGCTCAACAGACTTTGAGGAACTGAACTTCCTCACACCAGGCATCTCGTGGAATCCGAGCGGAAAGAAG
>JAURNF010000036.1 GCA_030830285.1 Candidatus Kapaibacterium sp. | reverse complement strand
TGGCTGCCTCGACAAGTGCCGGACCAGCTAGGAATACGCTACCGGTGCCGTTGACGATCAGCGCTTCGTCACTCATGATTGGGAGGTATGCGCCCCCTGCCACACATGGTCCCATAATCGCAGCTATCTGCGGAATGCCCATGGCGCTCATGATCGCGTTATTACGGAACTGACGTCCGAAGTGTTCCTTGTCAGGAAAGATCTCGTCTTGCATCGGCAGATACACGCCGGCAGAGTCAACGAGATAGATGATCGGCAGGTGATTGTCTATCGCGATCTCTTGCGCACGCATGTTCTTCTTTGCCGTCATCGGGAACCATGCGCCTGCCTTGACAGTGGCATCGTTGGCCACGATCATGCACTCACGACCATGAATAATCCCAATGCCAGCAACGACGCCCGCCGATGGACATCCGCCCTCGGCTTGATACATATCGTACGCCGTGAAGAGTCCAACCTCGAGGAATGCTGAGTCCTCATCAATCAGGAGATTGATGCGCTCGCGAGCGGTGAGCTTGCCCTTCCCTTTATGACGTTCAATGGCTTTCTTACCGCCACCGAGCATCACCGTCTGACCCTTTGCTTGGATCACGCGGGAGAGGTTTTTGTTGGCATCCGAATTCGCCTCGAATACAATGTCATGCTCGATCGATGATCCAATGACGTTGCTCATAGTTGGCTTGGTATGATGGTCGGAAACAACAAAGGCGCTCCACTGGGAACGCCTTCGCTACCTACAGTCGAGGGAGATTAGTTCGGTTGTTGCGCTGGCTGTGCAGGCTGAGCTGGTTGCGCCTGCTGTGCAGGTTGTGCAACTGGCTGCTGAGCTGGAAGCGACATTTGTGGGATTTCCGCACCCTGCGTTACAGGAACCGGACCACCACCATTGTTCGAAGCAAGGAAGAACTTATTTACAACCACAGCAATCAGGACAAGTCCGCCGAGCAGAACCATTGTAGCGTTCTGCAGGATGTTGCGCGACTGACGAACACCAAGGAGGTTGTTCATCTGGCCGCCGAGACCACCCATTCCGGAGATCATATCGGCCTTGCCTGGCTGCACCATCACAACGAGGATGAGAAGAATTGCTGCGATCAGTGCGATCGAAATGAGAAGGATTTCCATACGAGTGCTGAGTGGTAAGAAAGAGCCACAAATATACGGCGTTTAGGGGGTTATGGGCAACGATACCCTACGCAAAGGGGCTTGCGGAATACCATTCCGTTCTCCCCAAACCATACCAGGAAGGTGTCGTAGCGTTGTTCGTTCTTTCGGAAAAAGCGGTTCATTTCGGTTTTATCCCCATAAGCATAGAGCCACCAGAGGTAGTCTTTGAGCTTCCCCTGCCGCTGGAGCTCCACATTCCAGGTCAAAAGATCGTTCCGGTGCAGGGTATCGAGTCCGGCCTTGATCCAGGCACGTGTGAATGCATAGCGTAGATCGACCATCTGTTCGATGGACAGACGCCGTGTAACGGTGTCCTTGGGGGTAACCACGCTTGCAGCGAGTGCCATCTGGTATTCAAACGCCACCGGGAAGGACATGACATTCTGTCCACGAGGGTCGGGCTGCTCGAGAAGTTCATCGGAGCAGAAATTGATTGGGTCGTTGGCATCGCCAATCTTGAGGGCCTTGTTCCAGAGTTCGAAGCAGAGCTGCGACATCTCGGCTGTTCGCTGCGTGTTGCGCTCAAGATTGAGAAAGAGCTCGGCATACTGCATCGCCCAGAGAATGTCCTTTGTCTGTGCAAATGACTTCGCGAGCCAGTAATAGTTCTTGGCATAGGTTGGATCGGCCTGCGTACCACGCGCCCACCATTGGTGCGCTACAGTGCGATCCAAGGCAACGTAGTACTGCTGACCCATTTCGAAGTGCAGTCGACCTGACGTTGGGTATGCGGCAAGTCCCTCACGGTAGATGCGTCGCGACGACGATGTGTCTTGCCGCTCGTCGTAGCATGCGCCAAGGAGCTGATAGCCTCGATCCTTGAGGCTGGTGTCGGTATAGATCGGTGTGAGCAAGGCGATTGCATCGTCGAACCGCTTTGTCATCGTAAGGCACACAGCCTTTTCGTAGATGTACGGACGGTAATCAGGCATAAGGGCAAGGGCCTTGTCCCATGCTTGAATTGCACTTTCCGGGAGATTTCGGTCCATGTATTCAAGTGCCTTCCCCGCCTCGTCATCGGCACGAAGTGGGTCGCGTTGCGCGTGCATGGTTGCCTGACCCAGGAGCATCGCCACGAGAAGCACAATCAACGATCTTTGCATGGTACGCGTCATTCTCCGTCCTAGAAGTACATTCAACAACGCCGCAAGATACTGCCTATGCTCGTGTTGCTCACGACAGTCCTTACGCTCATGGTCGGTCAAACCGTCGATGACCAGAGTTTATTGTGGAAGGTATCCCGTCCACCGTCCTCACATACGAGCTACCTCTTTGGCACCATCCACCTGCAAGACTCAACGGTGTTCCGTCAACGGGATACAGCGTTGACGCTGCTCTCTACGTGTCGCACGTTTGCCGCCGAGATTCATCTGGACTCCGCAGCAACGATGATGATGAATCCTCGCGTGATCATGCTTGCATCGGGCACCCTGTACGACCGATTGGATTCCACGACTGTGCGTCGCCTTATGAAGCTTGCCGACAAGCGCATGCCTGGAATGTCTGCGCTTGTACCGAGGATGAAACCAGGAGCACTGGCTGCCCTGCTATCGATTGGCGAACACGAAGCAACTGCCCCTGAGGCGATGGATGTATTCCTGTGGGGATTTGCCAAGTACCAGCGTCGCACCCTTGTTGGACTCGAGTATGTATCTGAACAGCTTCAAGTTCTCGACACAATGGGTGTAGGGGGCTTGCAGCGCCTCGCAGATGATACAACGGACACCGCTGCGGACGATCTCAATCGGATGATCAAGGCCTACGCTGCAGAAGATCTCGCAACGCTTGCATCAATGGCTCGCGACTCATCCCTGATGGATCTCGACGAACTGCGCAACCTGAACGATGATCGCAATCACCGGATGGTCGAACGCATGCTCCCACTTCTTGAAGGCGGTCCAACATTTGTCGCCATCGGCGCGTTGCATCTAACGGGTGACGCAAGTGTGCTCAAGCTGCTTCGTGAGCGTGGTTGGACTGTCGAGCCGGTGGTTGGCGGACCACGGAGTCAGTGGATTAACCACCACATCAACCGGTTCCGAACGAACGGCAATCAGCGTCGATAGCGCTGAGCAGCGTCCATGGCAACTTCGTAGAGGTTGCACTGCGCATCAATCGTCTCTTCAATCGGGTTGGCATATCCGCCACCGAGCGCGAGCATCACGGGGATATCGCGCGAGCGAAATGTCTCGATCACATAGCGATCACGTTCACGCAGTCCGTCATGTGTGAGCGAGAGACGTCCTAACGCATCCGTGTGCAGCGGATCGACACCGCACTGATAGTACACGAGGTCTGGTTGAAATGCGAGAACAGGGTCGAGCTCTCGTCGCACAACCGTCATGTACGCGTCATCGGTTGTTCCATCGGGCAGATCAACGTCGACCGTTGATGCGACGCGTCGGAACGGATAGTTCTTTTCGCCATGTACTGACAGAATGTAGACATCGTCGCGGTCGCCAAGGATGTCGCTGTTACCATTTCCCTGATGCACATCAAGGTCAACGATGGCAACGCGTTGCACGCGACCCTCGCGCATCAGACGCAACGTAGAGACAGCAATGTCGTTGAACACGCAGAAACCCTCGCCTGCGTCACGCATTGCGTGATGCGTCCCACCTGCAAGATTGCCGCTGAGTCCGTCTTCGAGTGCTGCATACGACGAAGCAATGCATCCACCGACGGTTGCAAGTGAACGCGCAACCAAGGCCTCGCTCCACGGAAAGCCGATTCGTCGCTGCTCCAACGGAGCAAGGGTACCATTGAGCACACCATGCACGTACCGCGATGTGTGTGCGAGCATCACATCATCGCGTTCGGCAAGCTCCGGGGCGTGCAGTTGATCGTGCGAGATAATCTTCCGTTGCATCAATTCTTCGCGCAGCATCCGATACTTCCGCATCGGGAACCGATGTCCCTCGGGAAGATCAATCGTGTAGTGGTCTGAGTAGAAGACCTTCATGGACGCAAGCTCGACGCTGTCGTTGGGTTGACGATGTTACGTCGTGTACGGACAAGCGACACTTGATCCATTTGGTGCCGTAATCATCACCGGTGCATCCTGCGCGCACTCTGGTCGTGCGATCGGACAGCGTGTGCGGAAGCTGCAGCCGGACGGCTTGTTGAGTGGCGTTGGGATATCTCCCTGCAACACGATGCGCTTCTTATCACGTCGTGTGGGATCTGGCTCGGGCACTGCCGAGAGCAATGCACGTGAGTATGGGTGCACGGGTTCGAAGTACACATCATCGGCAGTGCCGATCTCGACCATGTTGCCGAGATACATCACCGCAATGCGCTGAGAGATGTGGTACACAACCGAGAGATCGTGGGCGATAAACAAGTAGGACATGCCGAATTCCTTCTGCAGGTCCTCCATGAGGTTTATCACTTGTGCTTGCACCGACACGTCAAGAGCTGACACTGGTTCGTCGCAGATAATGACGTCGGGATTCGTCGCCAAAGCACGTGCAATGCCGATACGCTGACGCTGTCCGCCGGAAAACTCGTGCGGGAAGCGCAGTGCATACTCTGGTTGGAGTCCAACGCGCTCAAGCAGCCATCGAACCTTCTCATCCACTTGCGCAGACGTTAACTCTGGCTGGTGAATTTCTAATGGTTCGGCAATGATCTGCTTGACCGATAACCGCGCGTTGAGCGAGGAATATGGATCCTGGAAGATCATCTGAATCTTCGATCGGAACCGAACCATCTCGCTGCGTGAGAGCGCGAGGAGATTCGTCTTGTTGCCGTTTGCATCAACGTAATTGACTTCGCCTTCAACTTCTACACCTGGAGCAACGTGCGAGAGAATGTTGATGAGTGCACGACCAACCGTTGTCTTACCGCACCCCGACTCACCAACCAGACCAAGCGTTTCCCCGCGGTTAACGGTAAACGATACGCCGTCGACGGCACGCACATCGGCAACCTTACGCTGAAGGATGCCACCATGAACAGGAAAGCGGACATGGAGATTCTTTACTTCAAGAACAACCGAACTCACTGTGCTCCTCCCGTGGTGTCGACCAAATGGCAGCGGACAAAATGTTGTGGCGCGACTTCACGCAATGGCGGTTCTTCCTGCTCACATCGATCAATCTTCTCCGTGCATCGCGTACAGAACTTGCAACCAGCTGGCAGGTTCATGATGCTCGGTACGTTGCCAGGGATCGCTGTCAGACGTTCTTGTCCCTTCGTTTCGCGCTTCGGACGTGGGATCGACGCCATCAATCCACGCGTGTATGGATGCATTGGCGTTGCGAACAGCTCTTCAACAGTCGCTACTTCCTGCACCTTACCGCCGTACATCACAATCACACGCTGGCACATCTCAGCTACAACAGCCAAGTCGTGCGTGATGAGCACAATGGCTGCCTCTTCACGACGTTGCTTGAGTTCAAGCATGAGATCAAGGATCTGTGCCTGAATCGTCACATCAAGCGCCGTTGTTGGCTCGTCTGCAATGAGCACCGACGGGTTGCATGCGAGTGCGATGGCAATCATCACACGCTGGCGCATGCCCCCTGAAAACTGATGCGGATAATCGTTAATACGTTTTTCTGGGTCAGGGATGCCAACGGCGCGCAGCATGTCCACGGCCTTCTTCATCGCTTCCGCTTCGTCGCACTTCGTGTGCGCTTGAATTACTTCGGCGATCTGCATTCCGATCTTGAAGACCGGATTGAGCGATGTCATTGGCTCTTGGAAGATCATCGCAATCTCGCTACCGCGGATGCTATACATCTCTTCGTAGCTGAGTTTTACGATGTCCTTGCCCTTGAAGAGGATCTCTCCACCAATGATCCGACCCGGTGGATCAGGGATGAGCTTCATCAGCGACAGTGCGGTTACCGACTTGCCGGAGCCCGATTCGCCTACAATGCCGAGCACTTCGCCCTTGTAGATGTCGAACGAGACACCATCAACGGCCTTCGCCCACGTGCCTTCGATATTGAAGTACGTTTGGAGATTCTTTACTTCGACGAGTTTTTCTTGAGTCACTGTATGCACCGTGTTGAACGAAGAAGAACAGAGTCGTTACCGCAGACGTGAGAAGACCTTCGGGTCGAATGCCTCGCGGATACCCTCACCAATGAACACCACAAGCGTGAGCGTCAGGAACATTGCACTGAATGGCACAACAACCAACCAGTACTTGGTGATGTTCGACAATCCGACACTGATCATCTGTCCCCATGACGGCGTCGGTGGCGGCATGCCGAAACCAAGGTAGTCGAGCGATACAAGCGCGCTGATACCACCAACGAGTGCAAACGGGAAAAACGTGATGATCGGAACGAGCGTGTTTGGAAGAATGTGCTTCAACAAGATCGTTCGCGTAGGTACGCCGATTGATACTGCCGCAGCGACGTAGTCACGCGCACGCTCACGGTAGAACTGCGCGCGCATCTGCGTGGCAATCCCCAGCCAGGAGAAGATCACCAGCAAGAACACCAGGAGCGAAAATGTTGGCGTAACAAACGATACGATGATGATGATCAGGAAGAGGAATGGCAACGCATGCCAGATCTCCATGACGCGCTGCAACACCAAGTCAAGCGCGCCACCAAAGTAGCCCATTACGGCACCAACAGGGATGCCGATGAGATACTCGAGAATCGCAATTAGCAAGGCAAAGGACATCGAAACCTGGAAGCCGTATGCCATGCGAGCGAGAACATCACGTCCGTTGTCATCGGTACCGAACGGACGTATCCGTCCTCCGCCGTCTTCAGCAAATGGTTCGACGAAGCTCTCGTTTCCATCAACGCCAACGTCTTCGTTCGGCGCAAACGGATATAACGGCATGATGATGTAGTTGTCCGATCCGGCGTCGTCCCACTTGGCTTGAAGTTCTCGGTAGTTTGCTTCACCTGTGTTCCCTACTTCACCGTACTGCGAAGCTGGATCGAAGCTCGACGGCGCAAGGCCTCCAACAAGTGGCAACGATCCCAAGAACTCACGTCCTGCCGGCGAATACCAGTCCCCTTCGTACGACACCAACAACGGCTTGTTGTTGATCATCAATGGGAGAAGGAAGGAAACGACGTACGCTCCCAGAAGAATCAGCAACGACCAATATCCACGTCGGATGCTCTTGAACTTCTTCCAGCGGCGCTGATTGATTGTCTGTGATTGTGTTGATGCCATGGGTTATGAGAATCGAATACGTGGATCAACAAGTGCAAGCATCAGGTCAGAAATGATCGAACCGATCAGCGTGATAATGATCGAAATCACAGCAAACGCAAAGAATACGTTTGAGTCACGCGAGCGAATTGCCTCGAAGGACAACCGACCAATTCCGTCGATGTTGAAGGCATACTCAACGAGGTAGTTGCCGGCAAGGAAGATGCCGATGATGCCGCCGATCGATGCAACAAGTGGAATCACCGAGTTACGCATTGCATGCATCCAGATAACACGGTCCTCGCGCAGACCCTTCGCATACGCCGTACGGATGAAGTCTTGTCCAAGCGTATCAAGCAGCGAGTTCTTCATGAGCAATGTGATGGATGCAAATCCACCCAACGTGTAGGCAATCGTAGGAAGCACGAAGTACCATACGCGATCGGCGATCATCTCAATCATGGTGAGCGACTCATAGTCGTCAGACTGGAATCCACCCGTTGGGAACAGGGCAAGATCGGACCCACCACCAAGGAGGACGAGCAACACACCACCGAGTGCCCATCCGGGAATGGAGAATGCGATGAAGACGATGCTCGACGACACAACATCGAAGTTGCTTCCGTGACGCAAGGCTTTCTGCGTACCAAGGTAGAAACAGACGACGTAGGTAATCACGAAGCTGATCAAGCCAAACTGCATCGATACGGGAATGCGCTCACGGATGAGTTCTGTCACCGGCTTGCGGTATTGAAACGAGGTACCGAAGTCGAGCGTGAAGATGCCAGAGATCTCGCGTTGATACACCCAGACGCTGTTGGGCTTCTGTGATGGATCAACGAACCAATCAGACAATGCAGCAGAACGATCACCAGACTTATACACCTGGTATGTGCCCGTTGCCTTGTCCTGCACGACATCCACGCGGAACCCACCACCAACGTTTTGTGGTGTGCCAACTTGCACGAGGTAATCGTTGGTCGGACGTGGCACGAGGCCCAGCCACATGCAATACCGCTTCCAAATCGGCTCTTGCACCTGATAGTAGCGCTGGAGCGCTTCGAGCTGACTAGGCGGAATGGACATTGTTTCGGCGCCGATGGCAGATCCACCACCTTCGGCTCCCTGCCCCTTACGTAGCGCATTCAATTGCTGATCGTACGGTCCTCCCGGTGCGAACTGCACAATGAAGAAGACCACAAACGTCGCACCAAAGAACGTCGGAATTGCCAGAAGCAAACGACGAATGATGTACTGAAGCATGGCGTCCGATTACGTGGTGATGATTACTTACCGTCCGAGAAATCTTTCCAGTAACGGAATTCCGTTACGCCCTTGTTGCCACCAAGATCAGTCTTGTTCTTGCGGGCCTCGGCGAGCTTGGCTGTCTTCTCGTCATCAGACCACCATGTGAGTCCAGCAGCACCAAACACATAGCTCAGCTGTGTGTAACGTCCGATGCCATACTCAGGCATGCCAAACTTGTCCCACACTGCAAGGCGAATGCCCTTCGGATTCCACCAGTGGCTCTTCATGTGTGTGTCGTACACGATTCGGTCGATCTCATTGATGATCTTGATCTGACCAGCAACATCGAACGTGGTGTCATAAATCGGAAGCAACTCATCAACACGAGCGTTCTTGAAGCCCTGGATGTTGTTGTTGTCGTTCTTGTCTGCGAGCTCGCCCTTGAGCGATGTCTCAGGGTTTGGCGTTGGCAATCCAGAGTAGCCGTATGAGAAGATCTGGAAGTTGCGCTCGTCAACGTTCTTGATGATCGCATTCCAGTCCATGTGCTTCAGGCGGAGATCGATACCAACCTTGCGAAGCTCTTCTTGATATGGTGTCATCCAACGCTCTTCAGCCTTCGTGATTGCCATTTCGATTACGAATGGCTTGCCGTTCTTGACAAGCAGACCCTGGCTGTTGCGCGTTGTCCAACCTGCTTCAGCAAGCAGCTTCGCAGCGCCTTGCGGATCGTACTTCACAACAGGGTTTGTTGTGCTTGCGTATGGTGTGTTCGGATAGTCGGTATCGTAGATCTCGTACTCGTTGAAGAGGAGCTTCTCTACAACACGCTCACGTGGGTAGAGCATGATGAATGCTTGGCGTACACGAGCGTCATCAAATGGTGCACGACGCATGTTGAATGTCACGCCCGATGTACCCATTGGACCGTTATTGTAGAAGCGGAAGCGGCGAACCCAGCCGTTCTTGAGTGCGTCGTAATCTGTGTCGCCTACCCACTTCTCTGTCGTCGCCATGTTGTAGCGATACAGATCGATGTCGCCTGCCTTGAACTTTTCGTACAGAAGTGTAGGGTTATCCTTCACAACAACATAGTTGATGTAGTTGAAGTTGGCTGTGTACTTCGATGTTGCGTAGTCCTTCGCCCAGTAGTCAGGACGACGTGTGAGGCGCCAGCCAGAACCTTCCTTGATGTCCTTTTCGTTGAGATAGTACGGTCCAGTGCCTGCAGGCATGTTGAAGTTGTACTTCTCGAGGAATTCCTTTCCTGTGATCTGGCCGAGCTCATGATCTGGGTAGATCAGCATGCCCGCGCCGAAGTACAGGAGGTTGCGGAAGTTGACGGTCTTTGCTGTGACTTGCACGATGTACTTGCTGAGCGCAACTGGCTGCTCGAACTTTTCGAACACGAGGTTGAGTGCTGGCTCGAGGATACCTGGGTCAACCATCAGCTTCCATGTTGTTACGACGTCTTGTGCAACAACTGGACGTCCGTCCGACCAACGCGCATTCGGGTCGATGCGGAAGGTAAACGTCTTCTTGTCTGGGCTGATCTTCCAGTGCGATGCGAGTGCTGGGATGTACTCGCGTGTAACTGGGTGTGTGCTGATCAGCGTCTCGTATACGTAGCCCTTGATTTCCGTGTTCACCACCATTGATGAACCCTGACCCTCTGGACGGAACGTTGTTGGGAATGTGACCTCACCAATGTTGAGCTCACCACCCTTGACGGCACGCTCGTCGCCGAAGAACTTCGCCTCTTCTGGCTTGATCACGTACGTCGAATATCCGAGTGTCTCGGCAACCTTCTCAAAGCCTGCTCCACCGAGTGTATCAGGGACTGATGGATCTGCTCCAGGAGGGGTGTCGACCTTCTTCCAGACATTCTTAATGTCGTCGGAGTTATCCTTCTTTTCACGTCGTCCGCAGCCGGTGGTGAACACCATTGCTGCCAGCGTCAGTGCCATCATGAGCGATGCTGCGCGCGGAGTCAAAAGCTTCAGAAACATGCCTCTCCTTTGTCACGGATATGGTGGGTGTGTATCAAGGGGCAAATATACGCCCTACGGCGAGCCCCGACCAATGATTGCTGCACGGATGCAAATGACCAAATTTGCACATGCGTACAATCCTGCCTGACGATCTCTCGCATCGCGACCGCCATCAACTGCTGCTCAGCGGTGTGTCCCCCCGTCCAATCGCCTTTGTAACGTCGATGGACGCCAACGGGACGATGAACCTGAGTCCGTTTTCGTTCTTCATGTCGTTTGCGTCCAAGCCCCCTATCGTAGCGATTGGACCAGCAATTGCGGCCAAGACGGGGCGTGCGAAGGATACGTGGCTCAATATCCTCGCTACAAAGGAATGCACGATTAGCTGTGTGTCCTACGACATGGTCCACGCGATGAATCTCACTTCAGCCGAGTTTCCGTCAGACGTCGACGAATACACCGTGTCTGGTTTTACGAAGTCAGCATCGAGCCTGGTCGCGCCTCCATATGTAGCTGAATCGCCCTATAGCATGGAATGCCGTCTGTTCGAGAACATCGAGCTTCGTCGTGACATTGGTGGCAACGGAAACATCGTGCTATTGGAAGTCGTCGCCTTCCACGTGAGCGACAGCGTGTTCACAGCAGATGGCAAGGTAGACCCTCGTGGCCTTGATCTTGTGGGTCGCATGGGGTACTCGCATTACTGTCGCACACGCGACATCTTCGACGCCACGCAGCCAGGACATCTGCCGATCGGCATGGATGCACTCCCAGATCACATTCGCAAGAGTCCGATTCTTACAGGAAATGACTTGGCACAACTAGCCTACGTACCCGTGTTGCCGATGTACGATGGATCGTTCCCGCAATTCGCTACAGACTTTGCAGCTGATTCCGTAGATGTTGAATTGGACTGTGAGCGGCCACTTGGCGCACTCTATGTATGGCTGCAACGTGGGGACCGCACTGACCACGCAACGCTTCACCGCATCGCGCAGATGTTTATCAAGCAAGGCAAGATCGACGAGGCCTGGCAGACGTTGATGCTGGACTAACCGTCGCGATTAGTCGACCACAGGTTCAACGATACACAGAAGCGAACCCTTTTCGAGGGCGCTTCCTTCAACCGCTGCAATGTTGCGGACAACGCCCGCAACAGGCGTTTTGATGGCGTTCTCCATCTTCATCGCCTCAAGCGTAAAGAGTGTTTCCCCTTTTCGCACCGTCTGTCCGTCAGCAACATTGATGCCCTTGAGGAGACCAGGCATTGGTGCGCTAATCTTCGTTGTACGGTTCTGTTGTGAAGGCGACGATGCGAGGATTTCCAGCAACTGGGAATGTCGCTTATCGTGTACCGTGGCCGTGTAGCGATACCCACGAACGGTTACTGCAACCGATGACACACCGTCAGACTCAATGTGAACGGGCACACGTGACGAACCGTCTATCCAATGCCACACATTTGGATGGTCTGTTGGAGCAAGCGCAACGGATGCGCCATTACCATCGGAAGCGCCCTCGAGCGTTAGGGTTACCTCTCGCTTGCGGCCATCGATTTCGGTCTGTACGACAAAGGCATTCATATTCATGCGGTTGTTAGTGCGCGGCAAAGATACGGTGCGTTACGGCTTGCACTCTAAGAGAAACAAATGACGTCCCATGTAGCCGAGGCCTTGGAAGACATTCTTCCGTCGGTTGTACACGACTGATAGCATCGAATCGCACATCTTTCCGAGGCGCAGCACCTGATACTCAAGGTTCGCTTTGGCAAGCGTCGTTGAACTTGCCCACGCGGCCGACGTACCAGTTTGATCGATCGACAGCGGCACACGAAGATTCACGGCACCCCGCACGCGGTGCTGCTTTCCGTTCAACGTGATGAAGTGCTCCCCATCAAATCCCGCATACATCATCGTTGATCCATCAGGTGTGAACCCAATCGGACCCGTTTGCTGTCCAGCCGGATACTCGGTTCCTTGAAAACTCACAGAGCGATTCCCATTGCGCGTGATGATCGCAGCGGCAAGGGGCTCCCACGGCGCAAGGACAAATCCAGAAATGTTCTCACACGGCTGGCTCATCCACGGCTCTTGCATGTCGGCCGTATACACATACATGCGCGCCAAGCCCGTTGCATCCGCAGCATGGAATCCACACGATGTGCCAGCAAGGTTGGTCTGAAACTCTCCGACGCTCAGCAGTGAACGCACGATCTCGCGTGTACCGACAAACACCGACCACACATTTCCAAAGCGCACGGCATAGACAACTGATCCATCCGACCATACACCAGCAATCAGAAGTTGTTCGCCACGCGCAATCTCTTGTCCGTTGCGCATGAGCAACTCCCCTGCCGACGTAGACTCAACCCAAGCCGCGACCGTGCCTGATGGATCGAGACTCAACATCTGCGGTGAACGCGAGCACGTATAGGTCTTCCCACGCGTTGACAGTCTGTGGTCTTGACCATTTGCATGATGCCACCATGGGACATCCGAAAGTGCAGGAAATCGCACGTCGTAGAGCACATCGCCCGATAGCGCGATGGTATCGATCGAGGTAAGCACACTCCACTGTCCGAGCGTCTTGACTCCAGCAACGAATGCCCCCCCGTCATGGGAGAAGCGTGGCGGAAGAGCAGATTCGTACGGACCGAATGGCCGTCCATCAATGATCAAGCCTACCATTGACTCGAACGGTTGACTGATAGCGTACCAATGTCCAGTAGTGTCGATCCCCGCCGTCATCACGCGCTCATGCGCAGCAAGAATCATCTGATCGCGACACTCCTGTGCGTGCACCGATGATGCAAACACGAAACTGAAGACCATCGCCAAAGCAACGATACATTTCATACGCTATCTCTGCGCTTGTGAACTTGCGACATACCAACGCTCCTGCGTTGCGACGCAGTGAAGCGGAACATCGTGTTCCTCAAGTCCAACATTCATTGTGCGCTGAAGCTCGTAGGCGATTCCAATCGACGTGGCACTTGTTGCCCGTAGGAAGCGATCGTAGTACCCCTTGCCATATCCTAGACGATTGCACGACCGATCGAAGGCCACAAGCGGCACAACAATAGCCGAGCCCTCGTCGAAGAACGATGGTTCGTCAACGTAGTCTTCCGCCACAGCATTTGCTGGCTCAAGAATTCCGAACGCACCCTCGCGCCATTCCGTTCGCCACGTGACCTTGCAGTGTCGCATGGTTGTGCTACCAGGGGGAACGACCGGTACAAAGACATCCTTGCCGATACCCCATGCGTACTCGATCAGTGGGAGCGTCTCAACTTCATCACGGACGGAACGGTAGACATGCACGCGACGCGCGAGCTGGAATGCTCGGTGCTTATGCGCACGTTCGAAAATGAGCTGATCCCACAAGAGTCTCGCTGCGGGCTCAATCGCTGCGCGCTGCGTGAGTATGTGTTCTCGCAATGCACTCTTCATCATCACTCGTGCTTTCCATTCGTCGGCAGTGGTTTGGAGCTTTCCGTGCGTCGTGCCAAAAGGTCAGGCACGATCGTCCCACCAAGCAACACAATCGCACCAAGGGTTTGTGACGCAGTAAATCGTTCGTCAAGAATAACCCATGCGATCGCTGCTGCTGCAAGTGGCTCAAGGGCGTAAATCACGCCTGCTCGAACCGGATGCGTGTAGTGCTGGAAACGTGTCTGCACAAAGGTCGCAATGAGCGAGGCCACCACAGCGCAGTACAACAGCGCAATCACGAACTGCATATCGAAATGTGGATGGATGCTAACGCCACGTGCTACATCAACGCCGACGAGCACGAGTGCAAGAATGACCGTCACGATGAACTGCAACACAACAAGTGCGTTGAGCGCAGTCGGTTGTTCCTGAAGTTCGCGCGTCCATACGTCGATGTGGGTCAGATACACAGCCCACAACACGGAACTCACCAGCGTGATCACATCACCAATGTTCACGCCGTGTTCTTGGGGCGAAGTGAAGAACCACAGACCCAGCAATACAAGGACGATTGAGGCGATATGATTTGCCTTCATGCGCATACCATGAAGCAATCGATTGACGATTGGAACAAACACCACCATGGCGCCCGTCACGAACGCCGATGCTGATGCAGTGGTGTACTGCATGCCTATGGTTTGCAACAAGAAACCACTGCCGTACAACACACCGAGTACTACACCCCGACGTCGTGTCTCTGGCGAGAGCGCTGCGAGATGTCTATGCCATAGTGCAAGACCCAGTATCGAGGCAATACCGAAGCGCAGAGCAACAAACACACTGGGCTGCGTGTCGACCATTTCATTCTTGATGAATGCAAAGGTGGCACCCCAGAACACGGTGATCGCTACAAGAAGGAGCTCTGCCCTATGCGTTGTCATGCCTGACCCATCATCGCGTAATACCGCGCAGCTGCGCGCATGCCTGTGTGGAAGTTCGACAGCGAGAAGTGCTCATCCGGAGAGTGCGCGTTCTCGTTATTCAGACCAAATCCCATCAACACGGTAGGTGCCTTGAGCACGGTGTCGAAGAGCAACACCACAGGGATTGACCCGCCTTCGCGTGTAAAGCGACACTTGACGCCGAATGTTTCTTCAAGTGCTTTTGCTGCGGTAACGATTGCAGGAGATGAAATGTCAACAAGCACAGGGTCCGCACCATGGAGATCCTGAACGTTGACCGTTGTTCCCGGAGGCGCGATCGATGTCACATAATCGATCACCTTCGTTGCGATGTCGTCGTGCTTCTGATGCGGCACGAGGCGCATCGAAACCTTCGCCATTGCACGAGCTGGGAGCACTGTCTTAGCACCCTCTCCTGTGAATCCACCAAGAATACCGTTTACATCAAGAGTCGGACGAGCACCGAGTCGCTCGATCGTAGTAAACCCTGGCTCGCCCACAACGGCATCGACATCGACATCCGACTTGAGACGCTCGTCGGAGTAGCCCAACGCATTGAGCGATTCGCGTTCAGTCGGTGTGAGTTCTAGAACTGCATCATAGAAGCCAGGAATGGTGATCGTTCCATTGGCGTCTTTGAGCTTGGCGATGATGTGCGCAAGTGCATTTATCGGGTTTGCAACCGCGCCGCCGTACGATCCTGAATGGAGGTCACGGTTCGGACCTTGAATGTCGATTTGGAGGTAGGCAAGACCACGCAGACCGTAGACGATCGATGGCTCGCCCGGAGCGAACATCGAGGTGTCGGACACGACAACGGCGTCGCAGGCGAGCTTTTCACGATTCTGCTCAACAAACGGCGCGAGGTTCGGACTACCAATCTCCTCTTCGCCTTCAATCAACAACTTGAGATTGACCGAAAGTGAGCCATCTACGGCAAGCATCGCTTCGATGGCCTTGATGTGCAGGAACACCTGGCCCTTGTCGTCCGTTGCACCGCGTGCGAACACCTTGCCATCGCGAATCGTTGGCTCAAACGGCGGGTTGGTCCACAAGTTGAGCGGATCAACTGGTTGCACATCATAGTGTCCGTAGAACAACAACGTCGGCGCATCGGGTCCTGCTGTGCAATGTTCTGCATACACAATCGGATGTCCTGGCGTTGGGATGATCTCAACGTGTGAAACTCCAATCGAACGCAGGTGGTCGGCCAGCCATGATGCACATCGCTGCACATCAGGCGTGCAAGCTGCATCTGTGCTCACACTTGGAATGGCGAGGAACTCGCAAAGTTGATCCTCAAATCGCTGACGATGCTGATCGAAGTACTGTTCGATGGTCATGGCTGCTGCAAAGATTGACGTGGGATGAATTGACGTTCGTTCGTGAGATTAGTCTGTTGTTGTGCTTGTAACTGTTTCGTACAGCTCTTCATACATCGGCACGATCTTGGCGATGTCGAAATTTTCGACCGCTCGACGCCGCGCATTTGCACGAAAGGCCGCGAGCTTCTTCGGATTGCTTAGCAGCTCTACACAGTACTTGGCCATGCGTTGCACATCGCCCAGCTCCGCGATAAAGCCAGTTTCGTCGTGCTTGACAACTTCCGGAATACCACCGATGTTGGTAGCGATCACTGGAACAGAGCACGACATCGCTTCGAGTGCCGATAGGCCAAAGCTCTCTTGCTGCGACGGCAGTAGGAAGATGTCAGCCACAGAAAGAATCTCCGGCAGCGCCGACTGCTTCCCGAGGAAGGTTACGTGCTCTTCAACACCAAGCTCGCGGGTAAGACGTTCCGCTTCGCTACGTTCTGGACCATCGCCAACGAAGACCAAGCGTGCAGGGAGTTTCTTTCTGACTTCTGCGAGAATGCGAATGCAATCTTGAACACGCTTGACTGGTCGGAAGTTGGACACGTGCATCAAGATCCATTCGTCACCACAGCGCAGTTTGCGTTCTAGCGCGTCTGATGCTGATCGCGTATAGAGTGCAGTGTCAACGAAATTGGGAATCGACTGAATTTCAAGATCCGCACCGAAGCCCTGTCGCGTCTTCTCCTGAAGAAACCCAGACACCGCAGTCACTGCATCGATCTTTTCCAGAGAGTACTTGACGAGTGGATGAAACGTGGGTTCCATGCCGACAAGCGTAATGTCGGTGCCATGCAGAGTCGTAACAAGTGCAAAAGGCGTTGTCGCTGCTGCGATCTCCTGTGCCAGGTGGGCACTAATCGCATGTGGAATTGCGTAGTGTACGTGCACCACATCAAGCTGTTCGTATTTTGCGACGTCGAGGATCTTCCCAGCGAGAGCAAGTGTGTAGAGGTTGAACTCAAGCAGCGGGTATGACGGAGTTTCAACCTCGTGGTAGTAGATGTTGTCCTGGAATCGGTCCAGACGCATCGGCTGCGCGTAGGTGATGAAATGCACACTGTGCCCACGTCGAGCAAGCTCTTGCCCTAGCTCTGTTGCCAAGACACCGCTGCCACCATAGGTGGGATAGCACACCATTCCAATTCGCATGAGAGATACTTTCTTGCAATGAGTTTCACGTCGTACGATACTGTCAGCAGCGTTACAACAGGCGAAATTACCATCAAACGGTCAACCTTTCTCGCCTATCTCCAACCGTGCAGGTCAAAGGAGCATGCTCAACAATGCCTCGACGAGCTCCGTTCCAAGCACGTCGACGCTGTGCATCACTGCTATGCGTGGCGCGTGGGTCCGACCGGACTCGAGTACAGAATGTCTGACGATGGTGAACCGTCTGGTACTGCTGGCAAGCCCCTTCTATTCGCCTTACAGCGCGCACAACTGAGCGACGTCTTGCTGGTGGTTGTACGATACTACGGCGGTGTGAAGCTTGGTGTTGGCCCACTGGCACGTGCCTATGCGGAAGCCGGCCAGATCGCTATTGATGCATGTGAGCGCGTCATCGTTCGTGACATTTCGCAAGCAACTGTCTTCTGTCTTTACGATGATGTGTCGACAGTAACGCGCACGCTCGAAGAGTTCGACGCGAAGTTTACCGCAGCGTACGGCGACGCAATCACCTTCGATGTGGTGGTAGCGTCGGAGCAGCTTGACGCGTTGTGCGAGGCAATCACATCGCGCACGAATGCGCGAGCAGGTGCGCTAAAAGTCAGCGCCCAGTGAGAAGAGATAGATCGGTGCAGACGTCCCACCCCACGGCTCTTGTCTCCAGGCGACATCAAATCGCAATGGCAGGCCTAGTGCAAGTGAGCGGATACCAACGCCAAAGCTTGTGAGGATCGGGTTGGGTGCAATCATGCCATTGGCCATCAGAGCCTGACCTTGGGCATCCCACGCGCCCCCTGCATCGAAGAAGATCTGACCTTGCAATCCTTGAAACAGCGACGGAAGCGGTCCAGCTTGTAACAAGAAGAGGAACGGAAAACGAAGTTCGACGTTCGTTACTGCGTACTGTGTACCATTGCGCTCATTGAGGGCCCATCCGCGAAGGGGCCACCCTGGGCGCGTGAAAGCAAAGTCTTCTGGATTGACAAACGGCCAGCCATTATCGGAGAAGAAACGATTGAACCAATTATCGACACCACCGATAAAGAACTTCTGTGGATTGCCTCCTACGCTGATACCGCCACTTCCGCGAACAGCAATCGTGTATGGACCACCCAGATGGATATAGTGCCGTCCATCAAATCGTGCTGTTGCAAAGGACAAGCCAGACGAACCCCACTTTGGTGACGCCTCGAGCGTGAGGTTCGCACGAGTGCCCTTGGTAGGTGCCCAGAACCCTTGCAACGCATCGTCGTACACGTACGAGATCGTTGGCACCGTGACGAAGCGCGACAGTGATGGGTCTTGTGGAATGTCGATGTTTTCGCGCGACATCATCATGATCTGCGAACCAAGATCAATACGTGAGTAGCGCGAGAACGGATACGACGCCCACAGAAGTCCGCCGTAATTGCGAAGTCGGTACAGGTATGTTCCAGGTGCACCTTCAGGGCGTACATAGGTAAAGCCAGCGTTCTGAAACACTGCAACATTGTAGTCGATGATCTCTGGCTTGTAGGCGTAGGAAAGCAAGAAGCTACTGTTGTTGAGATCGAGAAAGAGATTCGCACGGAAGTAGATCTCGTGGTCGCCCATCATGTCGGTAAACAACAATTGGATCTGACCATTCGCACCGAACCAGTTGCTGTATCCCGCATTACCGGTCACCACATCAGGTGAGAACGAAACCTTGTAATCCTTCGGAGTGAAGTCTGCATCGACGACTGGCGAATCGCCATTCGGCGATTTGTCGACCGGCACATCCGACGGTGCAACAGAGGTTTCCTGTTCGAGCTGGACGTCGAACGCATCGTAGCTCACCGTTGTCGTATCGGAGACATTCGACAAGCGATCCATCACACTGGCCAGTGCATTCTTTTCTTCCATTTGCTGCTGGCGGAACAAGGTCATTGGAAGTGTGTCGCGTTCCTTCAAATCGAGGGGGTACTTGAGAAGGAACAAGTCGTACCCAACACGATTTTGCGAGGCAAACAGAAGCTTGGTGCCATCGTTTGAAAGCGAGATCTGGCTTACCTCTTGCAATGAATTGGTCAGCGCTACACGCTTGCCGGATTGAAGATCGAGCTTCCACACATTGCTGATGCCGTTATAGTCGGCTACGTAGAGAAGCTGCTTTCCATCGGGTGTAAGTTCAAGCGAATACTTTCCTACGTCAGGATCACGCGTAATACGCTCGATCGTCCCCTTCTTCACATCGACACGATAGACATCGCGAGCATTGACGTCGTACATCGAGAGATCGAAGTTGAGTGTCGTTTCCGTTCCACTTGTGTACTTGGTGCGATCGGATACGAAGTACACGTATGTTCCATCAGGCGACCATGATGGTACCATGTCGGTGAACACATCATGTGTGAGCCTACGCACGCGCTTTGTAGCGAACTCGTAGATGTAGATATCAGAGTGTTTTCCGCCAGAGTCAGCGTCGAAGGCGAGGTACTTGCCATCGGGTGACCACGATACAGCACCGATGGTTTGGAACCCATCAACGATCGACTGATAGTCTCCCGACGCAACATCTACAATGTAGATCGCATCCTGTCCTGCTGCCTTTGCACCCACCGCCAACTTCTTTCCGCTCGGATTCCACGAGATGCCTGGTGTGAGGAAATTCAGCTCCTCGAAGTCTGTAGAGCGTGCACTTGCGGCGAGCCGGCGTGGTTCCTTCTTCTGCAAGTCCATCACCCACAGTCCGAACGTGTTATCTCCGCGATCGGAGAGAAACGCAACCGACTCACCATCGGGTGAGATGGCCGGTGAGGTGTTGTAGAAATTGTCTTGCTTCTGGTGATTCGTCAGGCGAGATGCAAAATCCTCGACGTA
>JAURNF010000035.1 GCA_030830285.1 Candidatus Kapaibacterium sp. | reverse complement strand
GGCAAGACCATCGGAAGTGTTGAGTCCAGAACGTAGCAACACAGTGTAGAACTCATCGATAGCTTCGATCGTCGCAGGTGTAAAGCCACGACGCTTCAGGCCAACAGCATTGATGCTTTCAACAACCAGTGGCTCCTTGCCGCAAAGGGTAAACGGCGACACATCCTTTACCACGCGCGAGCATGCACCGATCATGGAATGTGCACCGATACGACAGAATTGGTGCACGCCGGTGGCTCCACCAACGATTGCCCAATCTCCTACCTCGACGTGTCCACCAAGCTGCACGCTGTTTGCCATGATGACATGATCACCAACGACACAGTCGTGCGCTACATGTACATAGGCCATCAAGAGACAGTCACTGCCTACTTGCGCCTTACCACTTGATACCGTGCCTCGATTGATCGTCACACATTCACGAATCGTGGTGCGATCACCAATGATAGCGAGTGTTGGTTCGCCCAGATACTTCAAGTCCTGCGGGGCCGTTGCGATCACTGCATGAGGATGAATACGGACGTCGGCACCAATACGAGCGCCATCACCTACAACGACATGACTCATGAGAACAGTGCCGCGCTTGATCTCGACGTCGCCGTCGATCACGCAGTAGGGTCCGATCTCGACACCTTCGTCAATACGAGCTGCCGGATTAATGATTGCGGTTGCATGAATCATGATGCCACCTCGCGGCTAACGACCGCAGCAGAGAGCTCGGCTTCAGCTGCAAGCTGTCCACCGACATATGCTTTACCGACGAGTTGACAAATATTGAAGCGGAATCGCGTCATCTCGAGTTCCATCACAAGCTGATCGCCTGGCGTGACTTCCTTGCGGAACTTGACGTTGTTCATGCCGGTGAAGAGCACGAGGTTCTTGTCTGGATCAACACCCTTGGTCAACAGCAGCAAACATCCAGTCTGCGCCATGGCCTCCATGATCAACACACCAGGGAAGATCGGACGATCAGGGAAGTGACCTGTGAATTGCGGCTCGTTGAAGGTGATATTCTTGATACCAACGATGCGATTTGCTTCCGGATCGTAATCCGTAATGCGATCAACCATCAGGAACGGATACCGGTGTGGCAACATCTTGCTAATGGCATTGATGTCGAACACAACGCCTTCCGTAGGTGACTTCTGATAGCGTCGCACATGCTGTTGCTTTTCGTACTGACGTCGCACCTTGCGTGCGAACTCGATGTTTGCAGCATGACCTGGTCGCGCGGCTAGCACCTGGGCGCGTAGTGGAGCTCCGATCAATGCAAGGTCACCAATCATATCCAGCAGCTTGTGTCGCGCCGGTTCGTTCTTGAAGCGAAGCGTGTTGTTATTGAGAATGCCATTGCTTCCCATCACCGCATTGCCTTCTACGCCCATGCGCTTAAGCGTTGCACGAAGCTCGTCGTCTGACATCTCCTTGTCGACAATCACGATCGCGTTGTCAAGATTGCCACCTTGAATCAATCCCTGCGCGTGAAGTGCTTCGACTTCGTGCAGGAAGCAGAATGTGCGTGCAGATGCGAACTCAGTTACGAACTCGCTCTCGAGATCGAACAAGCCAGTGTGCTGACTTCCCAACGCCGGGTTCTTGTAGTCAACCATCACCGTCACACGGTACTTGTCATTCGGAAGTGCTACGATTTCCGTTCCGCGCGCTTCATCAATGTACCGGATCGGTGCATCAAGCACGAGCTCTTCACGATCGTGCTGCTGCTCGACAACGCCGACCTTCTGAATCATCTCCACGTACGGCATCGACGAGCCATCACCAACAGGTGGCTCGTTGTTCGTGAGCTCGATACGACAATTGTCGACGCCCATGCCGACCATGGCAGCAAGTACATGCTCTACCGTGTGCACGCGAGCATCGCCAACAGCTATCGTTGTTCCGCGAACAATCTCCACGACGTTGTCGACGATTGCTGGGATCTCTGGTGAACCAGGTAGATCCACACGAACAAAGCGATAGCCCGTATTCTCTGCCGCTGGCAGAAACGTCATCGATGTGAGATTTCCTGTGTGCAGACCAACACCGCTCATCGTGACCGGTGCGCCTAGCGTGCGTTGCTTTCTACTCATGCGATTGTGCTTTCTTCAATGCATCCACTTCGCGACGAAGTGTATCTAATTCATGTACGAGTTCAGGAAGATTTCGCGCTGCCGCTTCGATGCGAAGCGCTGTGCGATGATCTTTGACTGGAGATCCAAAATAGATGCCGGGGGTTACAATGGACTTCCCTACACCTGATTGAGCAAACACGACCACATCATCTGTCGTGTGGATATGCCCAACCACACCTACTTGTCCAGCAAGACGGTTGCGCTTACCAAGTGTAGTGCTTCCAGACACCCCAGTTTGCGCTGCGATTGCCGTGTGTGCACCGATGTGCACGCCATGCGCGATGTGAATCAGATTGTCCAACTTCACACCATCTTCGATCACTGTCTCGCCAATGGCTGCACGGTCAATCGTTGTGTTCGCACCAATCTCAACATCGTTGCCAATTCGTACGCGTCCCACCTGAGGGATCTTGACGAAGGATTTATCCGGACGCTCAACAAAGCCGAATCCGTCGGATCCAATCACGGCACCGCTGTGAATGATGCAACGCTCGCCGATCGTCGTGTCGTAGTAGCACACAACGTTCGAGTACACCACGGTGTGTGCTCCGACCGATGTGCCCTGCTCGAGAACAACGTTCGGGTGGAGTTGTGCATGGGGTCCGACAACACATCCTGCACTAATGCGACACCCCGCAGCGATGGCCGCCGTTGGGTCGATCACGGCCGACGGGTCAATCGTAGCAGATGCGTCACGCAATCCCACGTCGAGACGCAACGGAGGGTACATCAACGTGATGATTTCAACGATGCTTCGATATGGATCATCAACGACGATACATGCCGCACTCTGTGCATGTTCGGCATCGGCTTCACGCAGCACAACGCATCCGGCAGATGTTGACGTCAGCGCTGCTGCGTACGACGCTTTCGCGAGAAAGGTCACATCAGCGTGTGTAGCACCATCGAGTGTCTGCACGCCCGTAATCATCAACGACGCATCTCCACGAACGCTTCCGCGCACGTGTTCAGCGAGTTGTGCTACGGTGTACGTTCGCTGGCGTGTCATCGAGGGACTTCGTCCTTTCGCGTTGTATCCGGTGGCGGAGGCACAGGGTTCATTGGCATTGCGCGAGCAGGACCGCCCCCTGGCACTTCACCAGTTGGAGGCAGGCCATTCGGCATCAGACCGCTTGGCAACACCACGGGCGACCTCGAGTCGTTTGTGTCGATGGTCATCGGACGCGCTCCTGTGGAGTCGGATGACTTCGTGCGTGAGCGGCGACGACGTGGCTCTTCCGCACGCTTGTTGCGCGGATCAGCGTCGATCACGTCCTTCTGCTTGCGCTCGAGATCATCGGCGTCGATACCAAGCTCCTTCATCACTTTTACGGTGATGTCGTACTTCGCATTCACGTACACCAGTGGCTGCACGCTCTTGTCCCAGACAATGTCATAGCCTTCAACAGCTGCTACTTTTTGAATCGTAGCATAGATCTTGTTCCAGATCGCTGCGAAGAGCTTTTCGGCCTGTTGGTCGTGCTCGCCCCCTGGCTCAAACTTCATACGCGCGAACTGGTCACGTTCACGACGCTTCTCTTCGATTTCCTTCTCCTTGGCCTGGCGCTCTTGATCGCTCCAGATCAATCGGTTCTTGCGGATCTCGAGTTCAAACTCGTCTATATCGCGCTGACGTTGTGCCAGCTCTGTCTTCCATTCCTCAACGAGCGCATTGAGACGCTCTTCTGCTTGCTTGTTCGACTCATACGCCTTTCGAATCGCATCGGTCGAGACGTAACCGATCTTCAGCGCAGAGGCAGTGCCGATGGCAATGATGCAGCCAAACAGGATGGTGAGACAGAGATGCTTCATCATGCAGTGTCGGGATTAATTTCCGCGCTTCATACGATCGAGGACCTTGTACGTGATGTCCATCTTATCGTCGTTGTACAACACCAAACCAGCGACCTTGTCGAGCACGAGCGTGATCTTTTCTTCCTTTGCTACTGCAGCGATTGCTTCGTTGACCTTGGCGCGAATCGGCTGGAGAAGACCCTCACGCATGCGGGCGATCTCGCCTGTATTACCGAGCTTCTCTTCTTGATATTGCAGGAAGCGTGTGCGAAGTGCATTAAGCGCTTCTTCTTCCTTGCGCTTGCCTTCGGCCGTCATCATGGCTTCTTGCTTGCGATAGCTCTCAATGCGTGATTCGAATTCCTTCTGCATCATTTGCAGCGTGTCGCGAATCTTCAAGCCCGACTCTTCAATGGTCTTGCTTGCTGCAAGCGCTTCAGGGAGCTCCTTGAGAATAACTTCTGCGTTAACAACACCAATCTTGGTGGTTTGTGCTGATGCCATTGCACCGGCGACGAGGGCGACCATGAACAGGACGCTGAGACGTTGCATCATAGGTAGTAATACGAAGTACGTGAAACCTTGAGTGATTATCGACCAAATTGGAAGTGGAATTGCCATCCGGAGCGAGCCCCGGTGAATGGATCAGGATCAAATCCATAACCCACGTCAAATCCGAGCAACCCGATGGGTTGCAACAACAAACGCATACCAAATCCCGCCGATCGATTCAACCCGAATGGGTCTGCAGTACGGAGATTTGCCCATACGTTTCCAGCCTCGGCAAAACTAAGCAAATAGATCGGGAAGGGGTTGAGCGCCAGGGCGAAGCGAAGCTCTGCTACAAAGCGAGCTTGCACACGTCCACCAAGGTTCTGTCCGGTTGGACTCAGAGGTCCGATGGAGTTGTCGCGATATCCACGCAGCGGCGTAATGGCAAAGCCTCCGAGACCGTTACCACCCATGTAGAAGAGCTCCTGCGGAGGAATTGTTGTGTCGCGCACGAAGCCATCGACATATCCCATTTCTGTTCCGAGGAACATCACGAGTCGTGGATTGCCATTGATGTACAACAGCGGGTTCACCATGTCGAACGTAAAGCCGAGCTTTCCGAAGTCGGTTGTTCCGATCCCCAACGCACCAAGCGTACCACGCAGCGAGAGCGCGAAACGCGAGCCAGATGTTGGGAAGATGATGTTGTCGTAACTGGTGCGTGAGATTGTCTGCGACAGTGTGACGGCAGTATTGATACCTGCACGTGAGAAGAACGAGCTTGTATTCGACTCAATACGCTCGAACGCAGCACTCCAGTCGCCACGGAAGTAATCATCGGGCCAGCGGAATCGACGCCCGATGTTTGCCTGTGCACCCGTGCGTCGCACCGAGATGTTGAAGTTCTGTCTCGTATCGAAGATGTTAAAACCAACCGATGTTGGCTGACCGAACAGCCATGGCTCGGTGAATGACAGCTGGAAGGTTTGCAGACGTGATGCCTGACCAAACTCCCACTGGAAGGACAGTACTTGCCCTGCCCCACCACGGAATGGTTCGCTGATGTCAAAGTTGTTGAGCGTCACGCCCACAGATCCCGTAAGACCAAACGCACCAGCAAAACCAACCGATGCATTGAATGTGTCAGTCGACCGCTCTTCAAGCTTGAGCTTAATGTCGACCTTAGTTTTGTCGACAGGAATCACGTCAGGCTTGATCGTTTCGGGATTGAAGAAGTTCAACACGCCGAGTCCGCGCAGACTTCGAATCAGCGCCGAACGATTGAAGTAATCGCCTGGACGGAAGAACAACTCACGACGAATCACGCGATCACGTGTCTTTGTATTGCCGATCACTTCAATACGACGAACCGTAAACTGCTCGCCCTCAATCACACGCACCACGATGTCGATGCTGTCTGGTCCGGCACGGACAATCTCTGGGATCATCTGCGCAGTGAGATACCCATTGTCAGCATAGAGCGAGGTAGCATCGGTCTGATCTTGATTGACCTTTAGGTTCTCATCGAAGCGCTTTTGG
>JAURNF010000034.1 GCA_030830285.1 Candidatus Kapaibacterium sp. | reverse complement strand
CGCCTTCGCAATCGACTTCAACGAATCTTGAAAAAGTTCGGAGGTGAAGAGCTGTGGCAAGATGAGTGTATCTCGCAGCGTGATGGTCGCTTCGTGCTACCGTTGCGTGTCGAGACAAGGCGATCCGTCGAAGGGATCATCCACGGGGTATCGGCCTCCGGTCAGACCGTGTTCATGGAGCCTGCTGAAACGTATGAAATGAACAACGAGCTCGCCATCCTGCATGGACGTGAGCAGCGCGAAATGATTCGCATCCTCACAACACTCTCGGCAGAGGTTGGAGCAGTTTCGTACGGAATTGATGCTGCTGTTGATGTGATGACCGAGTTGGATTCGATTCTCGCTCGCGCACGATTCGCACTAGACTACGGTGGCATCATGCCGACGATCGTCGATGATCCGGAATTAGAGTTCACCAATGTCTCTCATCCTGTCCTCATGATTCAGTCGCGAGGAACACGAACATCGGTGATCCCCCTCAGCGCACGCTTTGATGCCTCCACGCGAGGGATGCTTATCTCGGGTCCGAACGCAGGCGGTAAGACCGTTGCGATGAAGACCATTGCCATCTCAATGGTCATGGCATACTCGGGCATCTTTCCTCTCGGCATGTGCACACTGTCGCCACGACGTGTGATGACGGCCATTGGAGATCACCAGAGTATTGAAAGCAACCTCTCGACATTCTCCTCACAGATCATTCGACTGCGTGATATCCTCTCGCACTCTGATGCTACGGCAATGGTCTTTGTCGATGAGATCTGTGCTGGTACAGACCCTGCCGAAGGTGGGGCACTTGCTGCTGGTATCCTTGACTCGATCATTGAGCGTGGAGCGACGTTTGTTGTAACCACGCACCAGTCATCACTCAAGCAGTATGCACTCACGCGACCATTCATTTCGAATGCGTCGCTCGAGTTTGATGGTCAGCGCATGACACCAACATTCCGCTTCTTGCCGGGCGTTCCGGGTAATTCGTATGCATTCGTGCTCGCGCAGACCGTCGGCTTGCCAGACGTCGTGCTCGAGCGTGCGCAGGGATACCTCGGAGATCGACACAACGAATTGGAAAAGAGCATCACTGCCATGCAGGCATTTCGTGCCGAAGCCGAGGCGGATGCTCGTGCTGCAGCCGAGGAACTCGTTAAGGCCAGACGTCTAACAGCAGATGCAGAGGAACGTCTCGGAGCAGCGAAGGAAAAGAAGCGTACCGCAGCAGATGATGCTCGCGCCGAAGCACGGGAGATTCTCCGTAAGGCTAATGCGCTCGTCGAGAATACCATCCGTGAAATCCGCGAGCAGCAGAAGTCATCGGCGACTATCAAATCTGAGTTTGAACAGGGCAAGCGAGAGCTTCTTGAAACAGAGCAGCCCGCAACGCCAGAAACACCTGTGACACCCGCTCGTTGGAAGGTGGGTGCAGCTGTGCAGATCACTGGTACATCCTCAACGGGAACGCTCATCGAGCTTGACGAGAAGGGCAACTCTGCCATGGTAGAGGTCAACGGCATCAAGTTCCGTATCCCACTTGATCAGCTTACCGACGGCAAGAGCGCGAAAGTGGTCGAAGATCGCAACCGTCGTAAGGCCGCCTCACCGGTGGACTACCTGAAGCTCGATGCATCAACGAACTTGGACCTGCGTGGCATGCGCGTCGATGAAGGACTTCGAGCGCTCGAGGACTTTATCAATGGCGCCATTCTCGGCACGATTCCGTTTGCAACCATCATCCACGGAAAGGGGACTGGTGCAATGCGAACTGCTGTAAACGCCTATCTCAAGGAACATCCACACATCCAATCCTACCGATTGGGAACCATTCACGAGGGCGGCGACGGCATCACCGTTGTCGAGTTCGGGTAAACTCCGACGCCTTCGTGGGAAAGACGTAACTTTGCGCATGTTTACACGTGTCCTTATCGCCAATCGCGGCGAAATAGCGCTCCGGGTGATCCGCACCTGCAAGCGCATGGGTATCGAAACCGTCGCTATCTATTCGGATGCGGACGTCCGTGCGTTGCACGTGGCTGAGGCAGACCATGCCATTGGGATCGGTGGCTTCACGCCTCGCGAGTCATACCTGGTGATCGACAAAGTGATTGATGCCGCTCGTGCCTCTGGCGCAGATGCGATTCATCCAGGATACGGATTCCTCTCTGAGAACGCCAACTTCGCTCGCGCCGTTGCGGCCGCAGGTATGACCTTCATTGGTCCGACTCCTGAAGCAATCGCAATGCTTGGCGATAAAACGGCTGCTCGTGAGTTAGCTATCGCGTCGAATGTTCCCATTTCTCCTGGCTCAGACGGAGCAGTCAGTACATTCGATGAGGCGCGTGCCGTCGTTGAGCGTATCGGCTTCCCTGTGATCATCAAGGCTGCGGCTGGTGGAGGGGGCAAGGGAATGCGCATCGTAGAGGATGCAACTGAGATCGAAACAGCATTTCTCACAGCACAGAACGAGGCGCGCACGTCGTTCAATGACGATCGCGTGTTCATTGAGCGCTACATCGTTGAACCACGACATATCGAGATTCAGATTCTCGCCGACCACTACGGATCGGTTGTCTACTTCCCAGAGCGCGAGTGCTCAGTGCAACGCCGCCACCAGAAGGTAGTTGAAGAATCGCCGTCGATGGCTGTGACGCCCGCCATTCGCAAGGCGATGGGCGAGGCAGCAGCACGATTGGTTCAAGCTGCTTCGTACACCAACGCTGGTACGCTTGAGTTCTTGCTCGACGCCGGTGGAGAGTTCTACTTCATGGAGGTCAACACGCGTCTTCAGGTTGAACATCCTGTAACCGAGATGGTCACAGGTGTTGACTTTGTGGAGCATCAATTGCGCATAGCGTTTGGCGAGCCACTCCAACTTCGACAAGAAGATTACGCCGTTGCACGCGGTGCCGCGATCGAGTGTCGTGTGTGTGCCGAAGATGTATTCAATGACTTCCTACCAGACACAGGAATTGTGAGCTATATGTCGCTCCCCCAGGGAGATGGCATTCGCAACGACACAGCTGTGTATGAAGGCTATGAAGTGAGTGTGCATTACGATCCGATGGTCGCAAAGCTCATCGTGCATGCCGCTGATCGTGCAACGTGCATTGATCAAACGATCAAGGCCTTGGACATGTATCAACTCGTCGGACTCAAGACCACGATTCCGTTCTGTCGAATTGTGCTCGATTCTGAACAGTTCCGATCCGGCAACTACAACACCTTCTACGTGAAGGAGCATTGGCCGCAACTCCCATCAGATGAGCTTCTCTCATCGATTGCGTCAATGGCAGCATTTGGATTCTCAGCAGAAGATCAACGACGTCAACCATTACCATCCCATGACTGAACACATCCCATACAGCGAACTCGACGTTACCGTCGAGACAGCCAAAGAACTTGGTCTCACTGAAGCCGAATACGCACTTGTGTGCGAGCGACTCGGTCGTACACCGTCATACACGGAACTTGGTATCTACTCCGTGATGTGGAGTGAGCACTGCTCGTACAAGAACTCAATTCTTCAGCTCAAGACGCTGCCACGTTCTGGCGGTCGCATGCTTGTTGCTGCAGGAGAAGAGAATGCTGGTGTGATCGACATTGGCGAAGGCTATGGCGTTGCGTTCAAGATTGAATCGCACAACCACCCAAGCGCTGTTGAACCATTCCAAGGTGCAGCTACAGGCGTTGGTGGCATTCTTCGCGACATCTTCACGATGGGCGCGCGTCCAATTGCCGCACTCAACTCCCTGCGCTTCGGCGAACCCGATACCGAACGCACGAAGTACCTCGTGAAGGGTGTTGTGAGTGGTATCGGTCATTACGGCAATTGCTTCGGTGTACCAACGGTTGGTGGAGAGATTTACTTTGACCGCTGTTACACGGACAACCCACTCGTGAATGCAATGGCCGTTGGCGTGCTGCGAGCTGATCGTATGGCATCGGCCACTGCAGCTGGCCCTGGCAATCCAGTGTTCATCATGGGCTCGAGCACGGGTCGTGATGGTATTCACGGCGCATCGCTTCTTGCATCACGTGAGTTCGACGCTGAAACCGAGAACATGCGTCCAACAGTTCAGGTAGGCGATCCATTTGCTGAAAAGCTTCTCCTTGAAGCTTCGCTTGAACTTATCGATGCTGGTGTTGTCGTTGGTATGCAAGACATGGGCGCTGCCGGCATTTCGTGCTCGACGGCCGAGATGAGCGCAAAGGGCGAAGTTGGTATGTCGATTAACCTCGACAGGGTGCCGCTTCGCGAAGAGGGAATGAGCGCCTACGAAATCATGCTATCAGAATCCCAGGAGCGCATGCTCGTAGTGGTAAAGAAGGGCATGGAGGCAGCAGCAACCGCAGTCTGTGAAAAGTGGGATGTTCCGTTTGTGCAGATCGGTGAGGTCACAAATGATGGCTTCGTGACGTTCACACGTCATGACCGTCTTGTCGCGCGCATTCCGGCACAGTCGCTTGTGTTAGGTGGCGACGCACCTGTCTATACACGAGAGCAGCGTCGTCCGGAGTACCTCGAGCTTACACAGCGACCGGTCGATAATGGCGGACACCTGGATCAACAGCAATGCACGGATGCACTCAAGCGTCTGCTTGCCTCACCAACAATTGCAAGTAAGCGTTGGGTGTATGAGCAATACGACTCTCAGGTTGGTGACAATACAGTGATGCGCAGCGATGGTGATGCCGCGGTCTTGCGCATCAAAGAGCTTCCAGGTAAGGCCGTCGCGGTCACGACTGACTGTAACTCGCGCTACGTCTACCTGAATCCGTACCGCGGCGGTGCACTTGCTGTAGCCGAAGCGGCACGCAACTGCGTCTGCGTTGGCGCTGAGCCAGTTGCAATCACGAACTGTCTCAACTTTGGTAATCCCTACGATCCCGAAGTGTACTATCAGTTTGCCGAAGCAATTCGTGGCATGGGCGACATGTGTCGTGCCCTCGAAACGCCTGTAACTGGTGGCAACGTCAGCTTCCATAACGAATCACAACAGCACGCCGTATTCCCAACGCCGACAATTGGTATGCTCGGACTGATTGATGATGTTTCAACAGTCATCGGAAATAGCTTCCGTACGGCTGGCGAACATGTCATGATGATTGGATGGCATCGCGCTGAGCTCGGCGGTTCGGAGTATCTCAAGTTGATCAACGGCAAGGTCACAGGTGACGCACCATCGTTTGAAATCGATCAAGAGGTACGTCTGCAAAAGGCTGTGCTCGCAGCAATCCGCAGTGGATTGATATCCGCTGCACATGATTGCTCAGAGGGCGGATTACTTGTGGCGCTTACTGAAATGACGTTTGGAGCTAGAGTCGGTGCTGTCTGCAAACTTCCATTTGCGCACAATGCGGCAGACATCTTCGGTGAAGGACAAAGTCGTATCGTCGTCTCGGTGCCTGCACAACATGTCGACGCGCTTGTTGCTGCGTGTGCAGCAGCTGACGTGCCGACGACAGCGCTTGGAATTACTGGTGGTGACCGACTAGAGGTTGCAGATCTCGTGTCGCTGCCTGTTGCAGATCTGAAGCACATTCATGCAACATCTCTCACAACTACGATGACATCGCGATGAGCATGCTACAGATGTATCCACGACTGTTTACGCAGCCATGGATGACACATCTTGTACCGACCACGCTTCGCGTGCTTGTTGGTGTGATGATGATCTACCATGGAACACCGAAGGTGTTCGAGGGTACAAGCGGTCTGTCAGAAGCACTTGCTTCCCGTGGATGGCCACTTCCGTGGTTGCTTGGAGTACTGACAGCATACACTGAGTTTGCCGGTGGTATTCTCCTGACCGTTGGGTTTCTCACACGACCTGTTGCTGTTGCAATGGCGGTGCTGTTCTTCATCATCACGTTTGTCTTTCACGGCGGTGATCCGTTCGGTGACAAAGAACTTCCGTTGCTCTACTTCGTGCTGAGCGTGGCTATTGTTCTCTATGGACCGGGACGCGTGAGTGTTGATCAGTATGTGATCAATCGAAGCGCAGGATCTGGGCCGGTCGAACGCGCATAGCGACAATCATCGGCACAATCCCCACGAGTCCTGCGAGTACTATCGAGGCTAGTGGAACAATCACCATAGGCATGATGGGGAAGCTCACGGGCAGCACACTTACGTAGTAGAGGGCGCCGTCGAGCGTGATAATCTGCCACTCTTTCTGTATCACGAGTGCAGTGATTGCAAGGGCAAGTCCGATGAGACTTCCAGTAACGCTCATTGCAACTGCGCGCGTGACGAAGATGAGTCCGGCACGCATCGGCGACAGACCAAGCGTGATAAGAATTGCGATTGAACGTGATTTCTCCACGACTGCAATAAGCAACGTAGAGATCATGGTTAGTCCAGCTACCAAGGAAATGAGTCCGAGGATGATTGGAATCGGTTCTCGCTGAAGCTCAATCCAGGACGATACCGTCGCAAACGAATCTTCGTACGTCAGGATCAGAACATCTGGTCCCAGCGCTTGTTGAAGAGCGCGCTGCTGAGCAGCAACTCCCTCACGGTTGGTGCTGGTCACAAGGATGCTTGATGCAGATGATGTATCGATGCGAAGCCATTGGGCAAGCATTCTGCGATCGAATACAACAACGGATTCATCGTAGGATGTCATTCCACACTGAATGACAGCTCCAACACGACATTGAAACACGCGTGGCGTTTCACGCAGTTCATCGCTTGAATAGACAATCAGTGTGTCTCCTGGAGCAATAGTCAGGCGCTTAGCAAGGCCGCTCCCGATCATCACTTCATTCATGTAAACGCCGGATTCGCCACGGACGATCAGCGGCACCATCAGTCTGTTAATGCGTTCGGGCGACATCCCAACAAGCATGACGCCATCGATGCCATGAGAGCTGCGGACCAGCGCTTCGCGTGATAGGAGGTAGTCGACAGAGGCTACGTGTTCACTCGCTCGCGCGGTTTCAGCGTATGACAGTGGATTAGCGAGGAGACCACCGAACCGAGGCTTTATCTCCACGTCGGCCGTGAACTGAAGAGACGTTTTCTCGATCGCTTCCTCATATCCTCTGAGGATGCTCATCGATACGATAAGCGCCATACATCCGATGGCGACGCTCGAGATCGATACAATCGTTGCAAATCGGGAGAACCGATCTCCACGTAACGATTGCGAAAACCGCCGAGCGATGCGCGTGATCATTCGGGTCCGGTCGTGCTTCGGAAACCTCCACCAGACTTTGTACCGTGCAAGCCGGCATCGACATACTGCTGCTGGAGGAGTGACGGTGTGAAACGTGGCTCATAGAAGAACTGTTGCCACTGCGACTTTGTAACGTCGAGGTTCACATCGACGCCAATCAAGTCCATCAGGGCAAACGGTCCCATCTTGAAGCCTAATCCCTGCATCAGTGCATCCGTCTGCTCGATTGTGGCAGCCCCTTCCATCACAATGCGTTGTGCTTCGTTGTAGTAGTTGCGAGCAATGCGGTTGACGATGAAGCCAGGAGCATCCTTAGCAACAACAGGTGTTTTACCGAGGCCACGTGCGAGGTCAACACAGAACGTAACGACGTGATCGGACGTACGCGGACCTCGGATCACCTCGACGAGCTTCATGATGTGTGCTGGATTGAAGAAGTGCAATCCAACGAATCGAGATGGATCTTGCAGACAGCGTGCGAGTGATGCGATGCTGATCGACGAGGTGTTGCTCGCCAAGATTGCATCAGGACGACACACCTGCTCAGCCGACTGAAAGAACGCATGCTTGATATCGAGTCGCTCGGCAATGGCCTCGATGATGATGTCACACGGCGCCATGGCTGCCACATCGGTTGACGTCGAGCAACGTGCGACGCACGCGTCGAAGTCTGCCGAGGCCAGCTTTCCACGTTCGACAGCCGAGGTTAGCTGCTTTGTGATTGCCGCGACGGCTGCTGTGCATGCGTCAGCACTTAGGTCCACGATAATAACCGTGTGCCCCGCCATCAGGGATGCGATTGCGATGCCCCGACCCATCGTGCCGGCGCCACAGATGCCGATGATCATTGAATCACTCCAAGTTCACGTCCAGCCGTTGCGAACGCAGCAATTGCTGCGTCGAGATGTTCTTGTGTGTGTGCTGCCGAAACCTGTACGCGAATACGGGCCTTGCCCTTTGGCACGACAGGATAGAAGAAGCCGATCACGTAGATGCCCAATTCCAGCAGACGGTTTGCCATCTTCTGCGCAAGAGGTGCGTCGTAAAGCATCACTGGCGTGATCGGGTGTGTACCAGGCACAATGTCGAAGCCGAGCTTCGCCATACCGGCACGGAAGTACGCGGTATTCTGTTCCAAGCGATCGCGGAGTTCCGTTGTTGAGCTCAGAAGATCCATCACTGCGATACCTGCGCCCACAATTGATGGCGGGAGGGAATTCGAGAACAGATACGGACGTGAGCGCTGGCGCAGCATGTCGATAATCTCTTTGCGTCCAGTGGTGAAGCCGCCAATAGCTCCACCGAGTGCCTTACCGAGTGTACCGGTGATGATATCAACGCGCCCCGTTACGCCGCAGTGTTCAACAACACCGCGTCCGTGTGCTCCCATGAAGCCCATTGAGTGACACTCATCGACCATCACCAAGGCCTGATAGCGGTCGGCCAGATCGCAGATCACATCGAGAGGAGCAATGGTGCCATCCATGGAAAACACTGCATCAGTTGCGATGAGAATGGTGCGTGCGCCATCGGCCTTTGCTTGCTTGAGTTGCGCTTCAAGCTCTTCCATGTTGCACGACTCGTAGCGATACCGCTTTGCCTTGCAGAGGCGCACGCCGTCGATGATTGATGCATGGTTGAGCGAGTCAGAGACGATGGCATCTTCTTCGCCGAGAAGCGGTTCGAAGACCCCGCCATTAGCGTCGAAGCACGCAGCATACAGGATTGTATCGTCCGTGCCACAGAATGCAGCGATTTTCTGCTCTAGCTCACGGTGAATGTCCTGTGTGCCACAGATGAATCGCACACTGGACATGCCAAAACCACGCGTATCGAGGTACTCTTTGGCGGCGTTGATGATATCGGGGTGTGCAGACAGACCCAGATAGTTGTTCGCGCAAAAATTGAGCACGCTGCCTTCACGTCCGGCCACGGTGATTTCAGGGCCTTGGTGGGAGGTAATAATGCGCTCCCGCTTGTACAAGCCGGCTTGGTCGATGTCGTTGAGTTCGTTCTGCAGGCGTTCGAGAAATGCCTTGTCCATGATTCTTCTCCAGTGAGCGTAATGTCGTCGCAAATATCGGTCGTAAATTGCCAAGCTAGAGGGGAAAATTGGTAACACCCTGATGACTTCCAGCGTCATACGCTTGGACATCAATTCACAATCGCCAGACCACATGAGAACATTCATCGTCTTCTTGACTGTCGTCAGCACGCTGTTCATCCAATCGAGCGCGCTGGCTCAAACGCAGTTTGAACGTGCTCGAGCCGAGCTTAGCAAGCAGCTCGAGAAGCCACAGGCCGATGGCACGATTAAGCCCAACAAGCAGCTTCGTCGGTGGGAATGGTACTGGCATGGTCGACTCATGGACGACGGCTCGTTTCCGAGCCCGGCGCTCTATGCGCGGGAACACCAGCGCGTGATGCGCGAAAAGCCAACCGATGCTGTTCTTGCGGCAAAGGCATGGAAGGAACTGGGTCCGATCGCACCAGATCTCCCGAACGAAAGTTCATCGTGGAATGGCATTGGTCGTGTGAACGTCATCGAGTTCTCCCGCCAGGATCCAAATCTCATGTGGCTTGGCGCAGCGGCTGGTGGTGTCTGGAAGAGTACGAACGGCGCGTCAACATGGTCATTTGTCAACATCGACATCATTCCGGTGATTGGCATCAGTGACATTGCTGTTGCTCCAACAAATGATAAGATCATCTACGTCGCTACTGGAGATGTCAACGGCGCCAACCCTGGAAGCGTCACAGGCTACGATGCGTTCAGTTACGGAGTGATCAAGACAACCGACGGTGGCACTACGTGGTCGACCACAGGACTGTCATTCGAGGCAGCACAGAACGCAATTGTTGGACGCTTGTTCGTTGATCCACGCAACGCCAATGTTGTTGTGGCAGCATCATATAGCGGCATCCTTCGATCTACCGACGGTGGCACAACGTTCCGTCAGATGATTAATGGAACATTCCGTGACCTGGTAGCAAATCCCTCGAATCCGGATGTTCTCTACGCATCAACATTCAACTTCAACGGCAATGCGAAGATCTACCGCTCTACGAATAATGGCGTGAACTGGGAAGAGACGTTCTCGATTCCACGCGCAAACCGCATTCGTCTTGCTGTATCAAAGGCAAACGCCAATGTGGTTGGTGCTGTTGCTTCGGATGCCGGAACGAACGGACTTGAGGGTGTGTATCGGTCACAGAATGCAGGAGAGACGTTTAGTGAGATAAACACATCGCTCAATCTTCTGCACTGGAACGCGAACGGTCAGGGCTCCGGCGGTCAAGGTTGGTATGACTTGTCGATGGAGATTTCGCCGACCAATGCGAATCACATGTTCGTTGGTGGTGTAAATCTCTGGCGCACAACTACAGCAGGAACGCAGTGGATCTTGTCGGCACACTGGACTGGTTCGGGCGCACCGTGGGTGCATGCTGATCACCACTACGCGAAGTATCATCCTTCACTCAATCGTCTGTTTGCAACGCATGATGGCGGCGTTGCTCGTTCAAATGATGGTGGTATGACGTGGCGTGATTGCAGTAATGGACTCAAGATTCAGCAGTACTACGGTCTTGCGACATCATTGACGAACCCAAGCTTGATTATCGGAGGTTCGCAAGACAACGGCACTGCGTTGTCGAAGAACAACGGGCAAAGCTTTGTGCATACGCTTGATGGTGATGGAATGATGGCGGCGATCGATTATGTCGATCCGTCGATCATGTACGGCAGTCAGTATGATGGGCAGTTCTACCGCACGACGAATCAAGGTGCGAATTGGATCTTTACCTCAAATCGTGCTCAGCGCGGCGAGAATCTCGTTGCATGGGTTGCGCCCGTAGCTGCCGATCCAAAGACGATGGGTACAGCCTACATCGGTTATGGCCAGCTGCACAAGACAACGAATAGTGGCGTTTCATGGACACGTATTTCGACTATTCCCACAACTGTCCCGATGCGCTGGATTGCTGTTGCTCCTTCAGACCCGCAGTACATCTACGTGTCGTACAATGCAGCGCTCTGGTTCACCACCAACGGTGGTACGTCATGGACACAGCAAAGTGGTCTGTCAGGAACAATCATGGGTATTGAGGTTCACCCGACTGATCCGAAGCGATTCTTCGTGGCGATTGGTGGATTCAACGGTGGACAGAAGGTTCTTGAAGTCACAAATGGTACGGTAAAGAACATCTCTGGTTCTGGACTTCCGAACGTGCCATGCAATGCTGTAGTATACCAGCGTGGCACGCCGAACCGACTCTTCGCTGCAACGGATCTTGGTGTGTTCTCATCAGACGAAGGATCAGGATTTTGGCAGAAGTACGGTACCGGACTTCCGGCAGCACCAGTAAGTGCGATGCGGCTGAATTCACAGACTAACTCCCTCCGAATTTCAACGTTTGGTCGCGGCATGTGGGAAGTCGACGTCAAGCAGTGCGCGGCCTCGACGCCATCGATCACGCGTGTGACAGCGACGACTGGATGCGTGGGGGACTCGGTTGTTCTTGAAGCAAACGCTGGGTTCGCGTCGTACCGTTGGTCGAATGGCGACACAACACGTCGTATCGTCATCCGTGCCGTTTCTCAGTCTGGCAGTTACTCGGTCAACGTTGAAGATGCAAATGGTTGCCGCGCTGTGTCAGCCCCGGTCGCCGTGACTATTCTTACAGGTCCAACAAAGCCAACTGTCACGCAGCGCGGAACAGACACACTTCGTTCATCAGCAGTTGGCGGTATCACGGTGTTTCAGTGGTTGCTCGATGGCAAGGAGATTCCTGGTGCGACAGCTCGTGAATACGTTGCGAAAACGAGCGGCACATATGCCGTGCGTGTTGAGAACAGCAACAAGTGTCGGAGCACGTCTTCCGACTTCGTGCTGACGCTGAATCCGACATCGGTTGAGACCGAAGGTCCACTTCAAGCACTCTCTGTGTATCCGAACCCAGCACTCGAACGTGCAACGGTTACGCTCCCAGCTGCGATGATGCGCTCCATAGAGCTCATCGACATCATGGGTCGTGTCGTCTACCGCGCTACGATCAGCGATGATATGCGTGAGTACGGACTCGACATGACATCACTGGTCTCAGGAACGTACGTCGTTCGTGTGAGCTCAGGATCGTCGACTTGGATGGCGCGCCTGGTACGTGAATAACGCACCAAGCGGCAGCTCCAAATCAGCTAATTGATGCGCGTACGCGCTTCGCATACTCACGGATAGCAGTCATGGCGTCGACGCCATCGGTTGCTATCCGTTCGTGTACATAGATCGCAGCAAGCACGTGCGTGAGCTGCTCGCCTTCGTCAACACCAGGGACTTCAATTGCAGGCTGTTGCTCTTCAAGTAATGCAGCCTCAGCCTGGTGTAACTGCTCGAGCGAGGCAGACTCTACGAGCCCCTTGATCATGGCGATGTTCATGCTTGCAGCCTTTCGAGCATCGCCACAACGTACTCTTCCTTTGCTGTGGCAGTGCCCTCGACAAGCGTACCGTTCTTGAACGTTGCGAAAAATGGAAGGTTGTCCACGCCGGCAAGAGCACGTGTTGCCTGATCATTCTCAGCGTTAATGTCAACAAACGCAATGCCGTTGAATCGTTCATCGGTTGAAAGTCGACGGAACTTAGGTGCAAACAGCTTACACGAGCCGCACCAATCGGCGTAGAACTTCACGATGACCTTGTCATGCGTCGCAAGGAGTGCGTCGAATTCACCGGGTTGAGGCTGAAGGATTTCCATGGGTGTTGAGAAAGACCGTGTGAAAGAGATTGTGATGCGTTGGTTATTGACGCGTTACTGCGTCGAAAGCAGCGTCCATTGAACGTCGACCAGAGACAAACATTCGATAGGCAGCGCTGTGTTCCGCGTGCGCGTCGGCGCGCAGCAAGGACGAACAACTGGTCAACGCATTTGAAACGTCGTCGACGATTGTTCGGATTGAAGCCGCACTGTCAGCAGTGTAGATGAGAGGCTCACCAACGCGCACCCAGCAGGAGGGATGTTGTGAGCGAAGAAGCTCGTATCGCATGGCAATGGGCACGATCCGGACATTGCCCAGTTTGGCTGCGAGAATGCCGATGCCTGGCTCAGCAATCACCGGTAGATCCTGATGCACGAGCGTACCCTGCGGAAACATCCAGAGATGTCGGTTTGAATCCTGTAGGCGATCAACCGCATAGGTGAGCGATACCATTGCACTTCGGGGATCCTCGCGGATGACGCTGAACATGCCGATGCGCGAAAAGAACCGGTACTTCGTCAGCTGCTTGTATTCCATCATCCCATCGGCATCGAGTCCGTACTCGCGAAGCGACAAGATGATAGTCATCGCAGCGTCCCACCACGAGCCATGCGTGCAAGCGAAAATGGTAGGCACACCATCGGCCCGTAGCGCATCAATGTTGTGTTCTCCCGTGATCCAGCATGCAGAGAATGCACGCCGGATGCTCCGGTGAAAGTACCAGGCCCAAAAGGCTTTGCTGATGGGATCTGGATTGGCGGGGATGAATCGTTGTGACATCGCTAGTTTTGTGAAGACGCGAAAGCTACCACAGTGGAACGAAACCAACATAGAGTGATTGTCGGAATGTCCGGCGGCATTGATTCAAGTGTCGCTGCCGGACTCCTTGTAGAGCAAGGGTTCGAGGTAATCGGCATCACCATCAAAACATACAAGTACGAAGACGTGGGTGGAAACGTTGGGAACGACTCCTCCTGTTGTTCTCTCGACGGCATCAACGACGCGCGGCGCGTTGCGCTCGGGCTCGGCATCCCACACTACACGGTCGACTTCACAGAGAGCTTCAAAGAGAACATTATCGATTACTTCGTCGATGACTATCTCGCGGGTAACACGCCCAACCCATGTGTTCGGTGCAACCGACAGATCAAGTGGGGCGAAATGCTTCGCAAGGCAGATGCATTAGGCGCTGAGTATATCTCAACTGGCCACTACGCGCAGATTATGCATGACGAGACAACAGGACGTCGGTGGATTCGTCGCAGCGCAGATCTGACAAAGGACCAGTCGTACATGCTCTGGAGTGTTCGTCAGGAGCATCTAGCGCGCACGCTCTTTCCACTCGCAGGTTTTACGAAACCTGAATCACGTCAGCATGCAGAGCGCCTCGCGTTGGGCATCGAGAAGAAGCCTGAGTCGTACGAGATCTGCTTTATCCCTGACAATGACTATCGTCGATTCCTGCGAGATGCAGTGCCCGATCTTGATCAGCGTGTGGGCAAGGGTGCATTTATGCTCGACGGCAAGGTGATTGCCGAGCATGAAGGATATCCGTTCTATACTGTGGGTCAGCGTAAGGGGCTTGGCATCGCGCACAGCGAGCCACTATTTGTGCTCAACGTGCTCCCGCAAGAGAACATCGTTGAACTCGGCACAGCCGAGAAGCTCGATGCTACATCGCTCACGGCCGACAGCGTGAACCTGCTTAAGTATGCAGACCTGAGAGATCCGCAGCGCTTCACCGTGAAGATTCGGTACAAGGATGACGGAGCTCCAGCACTCTGCTACACCGATGCTGACGGCATACTCCACGTCGAGTTCGATGAGCCGCGTCGTGCCATCGCCCGTGGACAGAGTGTTGTGATGTACGACGGTGATGACGTCGTCGGTGGGGGAATCATCCGTTAACGCACAGCTGAAAACGCAACGAGCGCAGAAGATTGCTCTTCTGCGCTCGCTGATACATGTTTCAGAGTGACGACTGTCGGGCTTAGTGCTTCGACAAGTAGTTTGCGATGCCTTCGTGCGTGTCCTTAAGTCCGTCCTTGCCGGCTTCCCAGTTTGCTGGACATACTTCGCCCTTTTGCTCGAAGAAGTGCAGCGCATCAACCATGCGCATCGCTTCATCGACGCTGCGGCCGAGTGGGAAGTTGTTGACGACTTGATGCTGAACAACGCCATCCTTGTCGATCAAGAACAGACCACGATATGCGATGAGCTCGCTTGTCGCTGTGAGCTCACCATCATCGTTGTATTCATATGCGCCATCGAGCACATCGTAGTTTGATGAGATCGTCTTGCTTGTGTCGGCAACGATTGGGTAGGTAACGCCCTGGATGCCACCTTGTGCCTTTGGCACCTGCAGCCAACCCCAGTGTGATTGCTCTGTGTCTGTCGAGCAAGCAACGATAGCTACGCCCTTTGATTCGAATTCCTTGAGGCACTCTTGAAACGCATGCAGCTCCGTTGGGCAAACGAATGTGAAGTCCTTCGGATAGAAGAAGAAGATCACATGCTTCTTGCCAAGGTACTGGTCGAGGGAAAAGTTCTCGACGATTTCCTCGCCATTGATAACAGCTTGTGCTGAAAATCGTGGAGCTTTCTTTCCAACCAAGACGGCCATGGTATAATCCTTTGAGAGATGAGTGTGAAACAGGTTGTGAAGTTCGATGTGTTTGGCCGGTGCCATTGACGATAACTCAGTACTTTTGTTGGTACATGAGTACTGCAACTTCGCTCTTTTCTCTGGAATGCACCGATCCCAACAGTGGGGCCCGTGCTGGTCGGTTGGTGACCGACCATGGGGAAATCCCGACGCCCATTTTTATGCCGGTGGGCACCCAGGGCGCGGTCAAAGCCATGGACCACCGTTCGCTGCGGGAACTCGATACACCGATTATCCTCGGCAATACCTACCACCTCTACCTTAGGCCCGGCACGGACACGTTGAAGTCGATGGGCGGGCTGCACAGGTTCTCGACGTGGGATCGACCAATCCTAACCGATAGTGGCGGATTCCAGGTGTTCTCGCTGCGGGACCTCCGCAAGATGAGCGAGGAGGGCGTGGAGTTCCGCTCGCATATCGACGGCTCGAAGCACATGTTTACCGCTGAGAGCGTGGTGGAGATTCAACGAGCCATTGGTAGCGACATCATGATGGTGCTCGATGAGTGCACGCCTCACCCAGCGACGTACACCGAGGCACGTGAGTCAATGGAGCTTACAATTCGATGGGCCGAACGGTCTCGCGCCCATCATCTGATCACGCCATTTACGTATGGTCACCGTCAAGCACAGTTTGGTATCGGTCAAGGCAGCGTATATGCTGATCTGCGTCAGCAGTGCATGCATTCGTTGGTAGACATGGACTTCGAGGGCTATGCGATTGGTGGTTTGAGTGTCGGTGAGTCAGCCGAGAACATGTATGCCATGACCCAGGCCTCAACCGAGGTTATGCCCAAGGACAAACCACGATATCTCATGGGTGTGGGTACCCCCGAGAACATCCTGCGAGCTATTGATCTCGGCGTCGACATGTTCGACTGCGTGATGCCAACACGGAATGCTCGCAACGGGACGCTGTTTACCACGTCCGGACGTGTCAATATCAAGAACGCTCGGTGGAAAACAGCAGATGAGCCGATCGATCTGCTTGTGGGGGCCCAAAGCAGTCAGAACTACAGCATGGCGTATCTTCGCCATCTGTTCCATGCAGGGGAAATCCTGGGTCTGATGCTTGCAACGATTCAAAACGTTGCATTGTATTTGTGGCTGGTTCGAACCGCCCGTGAGAAAATTCTTGAGGGCACGTATCGTCAATGGGCAGCGGAGACAATTGAACGTCTCAACGCACCACGTCAGTAACATTCTTTTTCAGCATTCCTGAACTACCATGCTTGCACTCGCATTCATCCAAGCTCCAGCCGATGGCGCTGGCGCCGTAGACCCGCTCATCATGAACGTCCTCATGTTCGGTGGCGTCATCGCTGTGTTTTACTTCATGATCATCCGTCCGCAGCAGAAGCGCGCGAAGGAGCACCAGAAGCTGCTTTCGGGCATCAAGAAGGGCGACGCTGTGGTAACCTCGAGCGGTATCCATGGCACGGTGCACGAAGTTGATGAGACATCGATCACGGTGACGATTGCATCAAACACGCATGTGAAGTTCGACAAGAGTGCTGTTGCTAGTGTTCTAACGAAGTAACATGCTCGATACGATCGAATCAGCGCTGGCCGACCTCGCCGCGGGGAAGTGCATCATTGTTGTCGATGATGAAGATCGCGAGAACGAAGGTGACCTTATCTGTGCGGCCGAGCTATGCTCTGAACACAACATCAACTTCATGGCCACTGAAGGCAGGGGACTCATCTGCGTGAGTCTTACGGAGGATCGCGCTCGAATGCTCGATCTGCCGCTGATGGTCAATACCAATACGGCGCTTCATGGTACCCGCTTTACGGTGAGTATCGACTATGTCCATGGCACGGCCAGTGGCATCAGTGTGAGCGATCGAAACGCTACCGTGCGTGCTATGGCAGATGACACGGCAACGCCCGCAGACTTTGCACGTCCGGGTCACATCTTCCCGTTGATTGCCGTTGAAGGTGGCGTACTGCGTCGCGCTGGTCACACGGAGGCCGTGGTTGATCTGATGCGTTTGGCTGGCCTGAAGCCTGTCGGTGTGTTGTGCGAGATCTTGAAGCTGGATGGCTCGATGGCGCGCGTTCCGGATTTGTTGGAAATGGCGCAGCAGCACGAACTGAAGATGATCTCAGTGCAGGATCTGATTGCGTATCGACGCTCAAAAGAGACGCTCGTCGAAATGGTTGCGGAAGCGCGACTACCGAGCGATCATGGAGATTTCTTGCTCCGTGTCTATCAGAACAACATCGACGGCAAGGAGCACGTTGCAATCATCAAGGGTGATGTTTCTCCCGACGTGCCGTTGCTTGTGCGTGTCCATAGTGAGTGCCTCACGGGCGACATCTTCGCATCCCGACGCTGTGATTGCGGTCCACAACTCCATGCAGCACTCGATATGATCGAGCAGGAAGGTAGCGGGGTTGTGCTGTACATGCGTCAAGAAGGACGTGGTATTGGGCTCGTAAATAAGATCAAGGCTTATGCGCTTCAAGAGCAAGGTCTGGATACGGTCGAGGCCAATACGCATCTCGGATTTCCGCCTGATCCACGAGATTACGGTATCGGTGCGCAGATTTTGCACGACCTTGGAGTGCGTAAGATGCGGCTGATGACGAACAACCCGAAGAAGCGCGTTGGGTTGCAATCTCATGGTCTGGAAGTAGTTGAATTAGTTGGACTTGAAGTGGCTCCTACGAAGGAAAATCTCGGGTATCTCGAGACCAAACGCGACAAGATGGGGCATGTGCTTCGCCATCTGTAGTGTTTCCCTCATAGGGTTGGATCAGCCCACCGACTGTTGTACATTCGCAGATAACAAAGCCGCCGCGCGGCTTTGTTTTTTTTATCTGGGTCACCATCGAAACGAAACGTAATTGGAGTCAGCGCGATGTCAAGCGACGCCGTCTATATCACCAAAGAAAAGCTTCAAGAGCTCCAGGCGGAGCTGCATGAACTCAAGACCACCGGACGTCGGGACATAGCCCAAAAGATTGCCGAGGCGCGTAGCCATGGCGACTTGTCGGAGAATGCAGACTACGATGCGGCGAAGCATGCGCAGGAACTCCTCGAGATTCGCATTGCCCGCATCCAAACCACGCTTGGTAAGGCGCAAGTAATCGACGCGAAAGACTTTCCGGATGATAAGGTTTACATCCTCAGTCGTGTAAAGCTGATGAATCGCAAGACCAATAAGGAAATCGAGTACCAGCTAGTATCTGCTGAGGAAGCGGACTTCGAGCACAACAAGCTCTCCGTAACGAGTCCGCTTGGCAAGGCCCTACTTGGTCGCGTCGTTGGTGACGTCCTCGAAACAAAGGTCCCGGCAGGCGTTATTCAGTACGAAGTTTTGGCAATCGGGAAGTAACCACAACCTCGCCCTAACGGGCCCCCTCGCCAAGCACCTCGTATTGCGTACTTTTGTACATGGCTTGGTTCCTCAGAAAGAATAAGAACATCACCACTGAGCAGCAGCTCCGTGAGATGCCCGATGGACTTTGGACAAAGTGTCCGGAGTGCACAACGATCATTTATCGCAAGGAACTCGAAGATCACGCGTTTACGTGTCCGTCCTGCGATCATCACTTCCGTATAGGTAGTTCGAAGTATGTCGATGTGCTCATCGACCGCGGATCATGGCAGGAGACCGACCGTTCGGTGCGTTCTGCTGATCCACTCGAATTCGTTGATACACGCCCTTACAAGGCGCGCCTGAAGGAAGCCTACTCGCGCACTGATCTGCCTGATGCTGTTACGACAGGTACGGGTAACGTTCATGGCATGCCGATCGCGTTTGGGTGTATGAACTTCGGCTTCATCGGCGGATCAATGGGTTCGGTGGTAGGCGAGAAGTTCGTTCGTGCTGGACGCCGCGCGCTGGAGCAACGGATGCCGTTTGTGTTCATCTCGGCTTCGGGTGGTGCGCGCATGCAGGAAGCGGCATTGTCGCTGATGCAGATGGCCAAGACCAGCGCGTTCCTTTCCGAACTTGGTGAGGCTGGCCTTCCATATATCTCGCTGCTTACCGACCCAACAACGGGAGGTGTGTCGGCATCCTATGCTATGCTTGGCGATGTGATTATTGCTGAGCCGAAAGCACTGATTGGATTTGCTGGACCTCGCGTTATTGAACAGACTATTCGCCGCAAACTGCCAGAAGGATTCCAACGTTCTGAGTTTCTGCTCGAACACGGATTCGTCGATATGGTTGTGCACCGCAAGCATCTGAAGCATCAGCTGTCGGTAGTCCTGAAGCATCTCATGGGCGGACGCCGTGCGTAAGGCTACACGCGTTCGCATGCTCGGCTTTCCAATCGACCTTGGTGCCGACCGTCGCGGCGTTGATATGGGTCCGTCGGCATTGCGTATCGCCGACGTTGACGTGAAACTCGAGGCACTCGGATACACTGTTGTTGACGAGGGAGACATTCCGATTCGCAACATTGAAGTCCAAGAGCTTCAAGATCAGAAGCTCAAGTATCTCCCTGAAGTAGCTGCCATGAGCCAAGTGCTCTGCACACGGGTAAAGGGAATTCTTGACGAAGGCGACTTCCCCTTGATTATTGGTGGTGATCACTCAATGTCGGTTGGATCACTCGCAGGTATCGGTGCACATTGCAAAGAGCATGGCAAGACGCTCGGCGTGATTTGGATTGATGCACACGCCGACATGAACACTGCCGACACGACGCCGAGTGGAAACATTCACGGTATGCCTCTTGCAGTAGCCATGGGCTACGGGCATCCGCATCTGACATCGCTTGGCGGTGATTTCGCGAAGCTCGATCCACGCAACCTCGCAGTGATTGGTCTGCGTAGCATTGATCCTGGTGAGCGTGAGTTGATCAAGGAGCTTGGCGTTGCAGCCTACACCATGTTTGATGTCGACCGCCTCGGCATGTATGTGATTGCCTCGCGTGTTCTCGAGGATATGTCGCGCTCGGTTGATCACTTGCATATCTCGTTCGACGTTGATGGCGTCGACCCATCGGTTGCTCCGGGCGTAGGAACACCCGTCGCTGGAGGCTTG
>JAURNF010000033.1 GCA_030830285.1 Candidatus Kapaibacterium sp. | reverse complement strand
GAACCAAAACTGTTAGTGATGGCTGCTGCAACCTCTCCTGTAGGTTCGCCGCCGCCCCCTGCAGAAGGGGGAGCCATGATCTTCCAAAACATAGAATGGAGCCAATGTCCGCCACCATGGAATGCGGCCTGACGTGACCAATGCTGGATCATGGAGAAGTCGCCGCTCTGGCGCGCCCTAGCGAGTTCTTCTTCGGCCTTGTTCAGACCGTTGACGTAGGCCAGATGGTGCTTGCCATGGTGAATCTGCATGGTCTGCGCATCAATGTGCGGCTCGAGTGCTGCTGGATCATACGGCAACGCGGGAAGCTCGTGCTTGCCACCAGCCGGAACTGGCTCGGCACCAATCACGTGAAGCGATGGAGATGCGAGTGCTGCTGCACCGAGCGCTGTTGTTGCGAGGAATGATCGACGTGATGCCATGGTCTTGATCCGTTATTGATTACTGGGTGTTGGCGGCGTTGAGAAAACGAACGCATTCATCAACATCTTCCGGACTTCCCATGAAGCACGGCACGCGTTGATGAAGCGCTGTTGGCGTGAGGTCGAGGATGCGGCGATGTCCGTCCGTCGCCTTGCCCCCTGCCTGCTCGATGATGAAGGCCATGGGGTTGCACTCGTATACAAGACGCAGCTTACCGGTTGGCATGGAGCTGTCGGATGGATACATGAAGATGCCACCATAATGCAGCGTGCGATGGATGTCGGCTACCATGGTGCCCACATAACGCAACGAATACGGACGCAGCCCATCTTCCGACGGACGAAGGAGATGCGATACGTAGTCGCGCATGCCTTGTGGCCATTTGTAGGCGTTACCGCTGTTAACGGAGTAGATCTTTCCTCGCGATGGAATCTTGATCTTCTCATACGTCAACAAAAACTCGCCAATCGTTGGGTCGAACGTAAACACATCCACACCATTGCCACTCGAGTACACGAGCTGCGTGCTGGATCCATACATAGCATATCCAGCGGCTACTTGCTTCCAACCTGGCTGCAAGCAGTCTTCAAGTGCACCTGGTGTGGTGAGGTCTGGATCAACACGCTTGTAGATCGAAAAGATGGTTCCAATGGAGACGTTCACATCGATATTCGACGAGCCATCGAGTGGATCGAAGACCAACACGTACTTACCAGTGCGGTATTCCGATGGGATTGGTATCAGCCCATCAGCTTCCTCCGATGCCATCACACACAAATGTCCGCCATGATCCATCGCACGAAAGATCACGTCGTTGGCGTGGATGTCGAGTCGCTTCACGCGCTCGCCATGCACATTGACATCGTCAGTGGCGCCAAGAATGTCGTTGTTGATGCCCGATCGACGTACGTCGCGCGCAAGGATGCGCAATGCAAGCGTGAAATCACGCAGCAAATGCGAGAACTCCCCAGTGGCCTGCGGGTGCATCGCACCCTCTTCAGCTATGTGTCGCTCAATGGTAATGAGCTTACTTGTCTTGAGAAACGGCATACCAGATCAGCTATCCATGCGAACACTGAGCACTGGACAAGGGGCTTTGCGAAGCACGCGCTCGGTTGTGCTACCGAACAAGAAGTGCTCGAATCCACTGCGACCATGCGTGCCGATGGCAATGATGCTGATGCTATGCTCCAATGCATACCCGCAGATTTCATCCGAGGCACGTCCGCGACGCACGGATGTCTCTACAGTGAATCCTTCGGCCTTCAACGCTGCTGCGAGCTTCTCGAGCTCGGTTGTTGCGTTCATCTGCAATTCTTGCTCAATATCGGCGAACCCCACTTGGGCATAACTCCAGTCAGCTGGATACACCACGGGTTCGACAATGTGCATGATGTGCAGAGTTGCCTTGGTACCGCGTGCAATTTCTTTTGCGAGTGCGAGGGCTTTGCCGGCGTTCTCCGAAAAGTCTGTCGGCACGAGGAGTGAGGATACGGTAAGCATGGCTTTTTGGTAGTTTGATGATAGTGGATGCAACATAGCAATCCACTGTATACCCCGACATGACTTTCATCATATGAGCACCCGGTTCCCTATGCGATTCACCACGGCTGTAGTCGTTCTTTGTACCTGCGCATGCATTACGTACGCACAACGCACAGATGATGGCTGGCGGGCACTTGCCGCAAACGATCCTGCCGCCGCGCGCACGGCGTTTGCTCGCACAACATCCACGGACCCCACAAATTCACTGTCATGGTTCGGCGCGTCGTTAGAGGCCGAACTCCGGAACGACGAGGATGGGGCGTGGCGCAGCATGATGTATGCGCTGAACTCGATTGATTCCCTTCATCCGTATCTCTACTCGGTGCTTGCATCGGAGACCTTCCGTACGGCGTCGGTGCGTAGACGTGAGGAAGCTGCGTCGATTCTGACGAAGGTTATCGATGCTCCAGATCCAACGGGCGTTCTCTGGGCGTCTGCTGTGCATCGCCTTGGTCATGCAGATGCATCACGGGAACGCATTGCATCTGCTCGGTCCTGGTACGGACGTCTGGGCTCGATCACAACGTGGAGAATGGTGGGTCCGTTCGACAACATTTCGAACTCCGGACACAATCGTCGATTCGAGCCGGAAGAGGTAGACGATCCTTCGGCAGTCTATACATCAGCTGAGGGCGGCGAACTGCGGTGGATCACACCCCCTGAGCAGCGTCTCGATGGATGGATCGATATGACGTACTTCGCGCCACGCTTGGAAGGTCAGTACTACGCTGTAGTGTATGTGAAGTCGCAGTCGCAACAACGCGTACAATTCCGACTGGGCACATCGGGTTCGTTCAAGCTCTTCCTGAATGACACGGTGATTCGCGAGGATCGACACGAGCTCAACAATGATGTCGACTCCTACATCACCGAGGTGACACTTGCAGCAGGATGGAACAAGGTGATGGTGAAGGTGGGCGCAAGCCGCATCGATGCGTGCAACTTCCTTCTGCGTATTACAACGCCGAATGGTCTGCCTGTTAGCGGACTCGACTACACGACCCTTCCGCAGACGTATACAGCTGTTGCACCTGCGCCTCGCGCGATTGCACATCCATTTACGTCGTTCTTTCAACGACGCATCGAGCAACAGCCAACGGTTCTGTTGAACTACCTCTTGCTTGCCGATGTGTTCCTTCACAACGATCAAGCTGACTCAGCACTGGCTGTAATCCGCGCTTCACGCAGCGTAGCAGCTGACTGTATCCTATCACACATGCGGTCGATGATCGCCTACGCTCGTACCGACCAAAAGAGCGCAAGAGAGTCCACACTCGAACACATCATGGCGCTGAGTCCGAACTCAGCGTTTTCCGCTGGACAGCGCTTTTCGCGCGCACTTGAACAAGAAAAGCTTGATGAAGCAGAGCGCGCACTGATTGAGTACCGCTCGTACGACAGCACAAGCAAACAGTCGTTCGATCATCGTATCTCGTTCGCGATTGCTCGTAAGCAATACGATGATGTATCGACACTCGTCAATCAAGCACGCCAGAAGTATCCCGACAATACAACGTATGCGATCATCGCTGCGAACATCGCCGATGGCACAAAGAGCAAGAATCCCAGTGCGATCGATATTCTCAATGAACACATCGCATTCACAGCGTCGTTCGAAGGATTATCGGCTCTGAGTTCGCAGTACGTCAAGGAATCGAACATCCCCAAAGCGCTCGAGTGCTACGAGCGCAGGATGCGCATGCTTCCGGTTGGCTGTGGCATCTATTCGCAGTTGGCCGATTTTCACATGTCGCGCAAGGATTGGAACAGCGCGCTCGCTGCCATTAACAAGGCACTCACTGTATCACCACGCATCCCACAGTTTTGGAAAACGCGTGGGTTGATTCTGCAGAACATGAATCAGGCTGATTCGGCAATCGCGAGCTACAAGGCATGTCTTACAATCGATCCGGCGAGCTTCGAATCACGCGATGCAATTCGTCGACTGCAAGGGAAGCCCCATCCGTTCACGCTAATGCCTCAGGTGGATCTCGACAGCCTGGTGCGCAACTCGCCATCAGCTCGCGATTATCCGGGAGAGTCGGTGATCACGGTGTTCGAAGGCGAAAACGATGTGGTGTACGATGGAAGCCGCGGTGAGTACGTCTACGAAGCTCTGATGCGTGTGCTCACGCCCGATGGTATCGATGATGTGACGTCTCTGCCAATCTCGTCTGATATGACAATCGAGAAGGCGGTTGTGCGTAAACCAAACGGACGTGAGATCCCAGCCGATAAGGGTCCAGACGCATTGGTGTTTACTGGGCTCGAGCCTGGCGACTTCGTCTACTACAAGATGCGTGGCACGTCGGTTGTGCGCGGACGTCTGGGTAAGCACTATACGCGACGCTTCTCACTTTCGTTTGCAAACGGACCTTCCAAGCACACACGCTTTGCGTTGCTAACGCCCCCTGATATGCCGTTCTCGTGGGTTGGACACGGCCTCGAAACCGAGATGCAAACATCGAAGACACCTGCTGGCGATCTGTACGTGTGGGAGACGCGCGATGAACCGCGCATTGCAATCGAAGATGACATGCCCGAATTCGAGGACGTACAGAAACAGCTCGATATTACGACGCTTGCATCGTGGGAAGAAATTATCACGTGGTACGATGATGTCTCGCGCTCTGCTACGGAATCAACGTATGAGCTCCGCACTGTAGTCGACTCGCTTCTGCCACGCTCCGGACAACACTCGCGTGACGAGATCATTGCCGCGGTGTACAAGTACATCACTCGTGAGATTCGCTACTCGTACGTACCATTCCGTCAGTCGGGCTACGTACCACAACACTCACGCACAGTGCTTAACACGCGAATTGGTGACTGCAAGGACGTTGCCATGCTGTGTATTGCGATGCTCAAAGAGCGCGGCATTCCGGCGTATCCTGTGCTCGTGAACACCGAGACATCACTCTTTGCTCGACGTCCGATGCCAGGCGTGGTGTTTGATCACGTTATCGTGATGATCCCAGGCGATCCGATGCCACTGTTTCTTGACCTCACGGCTGATGGCATACCGATTGGCAATGTGCCATATGCAGATCGTAATGCGTTTGCACTTGTGATACGTCGCGGGTTGCGCGAGCCTATGTATCTCACGAAGATGTACTTCCGTCCGAACGTCCTCGAGCTTGACACCAAGATCTCGATTGATGCCGACAACAACGCACGCATCACACAGGTGACGCGCGAGACGGGTGCGTCGACGGCTTCGTATCGTCGCGCATGGCGGAACATCTCAACAGATAAGATCGAGCAGAGCATTACGGAGATGCTCAGCGAGCTCTTCCCGAACGTCGAGCTCGAGTCGTACGAGCATGCAGATCTCGCAACAAACGATTCGACGTTCTGGTACTCTGCGACATTTACAGTGCCGAACTTCTTGGCAGAAGCAGGAGACTTCCTCATCGCGCGCGTTCCATGGGAGCGTCCATTCCGTCCGATGTCGTCGCTTTCTTACAAAACGCGTCAACATCCGATGAGCTTTACATCGGGGTATGACTCCACATCTGAAGTAGTAACGATCAGTATTCCGTCTGGCTACGTTGTGTCCGAGCGCGATGGCAACGCACAGATTGATTGCCGTCAGTTTGTGTATAGCAGAACCACGACATCAACTGCCGATGCACTCACACTTCGACGCACGTCTGGTCACAACGCAGATATCGTGCGTGTTGAGGAATACGCCGATTTCAAGGAGCACTACAATCGTGCCGTGAAGGAAGATCGCCGCTCAATCCTCTTCATGCCACGCGGAACAAAGGTCACCGTTCCGTCAACACGAAAGAAAAAGAAGTAATGTTCGGTGTCCCTCGACGTGTAGTATGCCTCACTGAAGAGACAACGGAGACGATCTATGCGCTTGGCGCAGAGGATCTCATCGTTGGCATCTCGGGCTTTACCGTGCGTCCTGCACGTGCGCGTAAAGAGAAGCCGAAAGTGTCGACGTATCTCGATGCAAAGTTCGACGAGATCTTAGCGCTCAAGCCCGATATGGTTTTCGCATGGAGTGATCTCCAAGCAGACATCTCCGCTGAGTTGATTCGTCGCGGCGTTACGGTTGTGTGCTTCAATCATCGAACAGTCGAGGGT
>JAURNF010000003.1 GCA_030830285.1 Candidatus Kapaibacterium sp. | reverse complement strand
GTCGAAGATTCCTGATGAGTATTTCGAAACACTGACTTTTGAGGTTGTTTCGCCATGTCGCGTGCTCTACCCTGTAGCCTTCCGAGCAAAGGTAGATCCGATCCGTGTGCGCTTCTCGATGCCCGATACCACAGCAAAGCGTGGTGCAACGAATGTCGAGCTTCCAATTACAACACAGCTTCTCCCTGACAGTTTGGACTTACCAAACGTTCACCTCCGCATTACGGTGTCGATGAACTCGACGCTCTTTGCACCATCAGGTATCACGCGCGGCACGATCGTTGACGACGTGATTGATGTCATTCGATCACGCCGAACAGTTACGATTGATATTGACTCATTGGTTATTCCAGCCGGACGATCAACGCTTACATCAATCCGCGGGACAGTTCTGCTGAGTGGTGTTGACAATACTGTGCTCGACATCGATAGCGTGCAGTGGATCCTCGTTGAACAAACACCGATTACCATCATTCAGGATGGTACACTGGATGTAGCACCAACGTGTTTCACTGATGCGCGAATTGTGAAGTTCCTCACGCCAACTGTATTGCGTGTTGGACCAAACCCTGTGCACGACGTCATCGAGATCAATGCCAACCTCCATGCGTCAGGCATGTATGATCTTGCCGTTATCGACCTCCAAGGCAACACGGTGTACCAGCATGCAGAGCGCGTGAATCATGGCGACGCTGAACGTACGATGCGTCTCACACTTCCTACGCAGGCCTGGCAACAAGGCAGCTATGTCGTGCGCTTTACAACGCCGCTGCAAACGTTCGTCGAGCCGATTGTGGTAACGCGCTAAGCTGGCGATCCCGATGCAATGACAACAGGCGCGCGTTGTGTCATTACTGCACGCATAGCATTCTTCGCCTCATCAGACGTCCAGTCAGCGATAACTGCTGGGATGCTCATGAGCTCTTCCATGAGTACGTCTTGCTCGAGACCGATACGACGGGCCTCGTTGTACGGAATGTCGCTTGAGAACGTTACCATCGTGTAGAGCGGGATAAAGCGATCCGGGAACTCTGCATGAATCCACGCTTCGATCTTCTTGCGCCACAGGAATCGTGGTTCCGAAACCTTGTCACGCATTTCAATGAAGTTGTCAAGCGCGAGCTCGAGGATACCGTCGCCTGCAGGCTTTCGTAGCCGCTGATATGTTTGAAGTGCTGGAGCCCACTGTCCGTTGTGATGATCGAGACACTCGATGAGAATGCGACAGTCTTCGAAGCCACAATTCATGCCCTGACCATAGAACGGGACGATTGCATGGGCAGAATCGCCGATCAAGGCAACCTTGTCGTTCACCACCCACGGATAACACTTCACCATCACAAGTGAAGACTCAGGATTCGTGAAGAAGTCATCAATCAACGTCGGCATCATTGGCACAGCGTCGGGGAACTGCTCATTGAAGAACTGCTCGACTGCCTCACGTGTGCGCAGTTGCTCAAATGATGGATCGCCTTCATGCGCGAAGAACAATGTCAGCGTGAAACTGCCATCGAGGTTTGGCAGCGCAATCATCATGAAGCTCTTGCGTGGCCAGATATGCAACGCATGCTTCTCAAGTTGAAATGCACCTGTTGCATCTGCCGGAATATGAAGCTCCTTGTAGCCGTGCTCGAGGTAGGTCTGTGAGTAGTTAAACCGATCGACCATCTGCATTCGACCACGTACAGCGCTGTACGCGCCGTCTGCTCCAAAGACGACATCTGCTTCCGAAACAATCGTCTCGCCAGATGGTAACACGAATGTTGAACTTCCTGTTTGGAAGTTGATATCGGTACAGCGCGCTTCGAAGGTGACCTTCACACCGTGGCGTTCAGCGACGGTGAGCAAGGTCTTGTTCAGCTCGCCTCGCGACACGCTGTTAATGAACTCGCCTTCGCGTCCATACGGCTGATATGTCTGATTGCCTTGCACATCATGCATCACTCGTCCGTGCATCGGAATGGAGATCGCGCGAATGTCATCGGCAATTCCTGCAACCTCGAGAGCGCGCAACCCACGGTCCGACATCGCAAGGTTGATGGAACGTCCGGCCGACATCGTTGATGCGCGCATGTCCGGACGACGCTCGAAGATGTGGACATCCATGCCACGTTTCGCAAGCACCGTACCGAGCAACGCCCCAACAAGTCCACCACCAACGATTGTAATGCGATCTGCCATATCTAGTTCATCTCTGTTTCAACGTGTTGAAATACGTGCAGGGTAGAAACAATTCAACCGACGTGGAGTTCCACGCGAGCGATTGTTCCAAGTTCACCAGCTACCAAATCCCCAGAACGAATGGGTCCGACGCCAGCTGGAGTGCCTGTGAAGATTGCATCGCCACGACGCAACGAGAAGACACTTGCGAGATACTGAATGAGCATCGGAATGCTGCGTTCCATTGCTGCGGTTGATCCATTCTGACGAAGCTCACCGTTGACACTACAGCGTAGATCCCATGGACCTTGCGCTGACTGCTCAAACGGAACGATTGTACTCACTGGTGCGGATCCATACCACGACTTCGCCACTGCCCACGGATGTCCAGCCGACTTTGCTCGCTGTTGCACATCACGCGCAGTGAGGTCGAGTCCAACTCCGACACCAGCAATCGCAGACCATGCATCGTGTTTGTTGCAGTCGCGCAAATCCTGCCCCAGTACAACAACACACTCAACTTCGTGGTGCACGTCTGACGTCCACGATGGAAGCACGAGGGTGTTACCCGACGGGATGAGCGCAGCCGGTGGCTTGAGGAATACGATAGGATCGGTCGGCACGGACGCCTGCATCTCTGCAGCGTGATCTGCATAGTTGCGACCAATGCAATACAGTGTACCAACAGGCATGGAGCGTCCATCCGTGAACGACCATGATGGATGTGCTGAAGAATCGTGGTGTTGTGCGTTCATCGAATGGTATCCTGAGCTTCGTCGAGAATCTGCTCCGAAGGAGGGTTGCGCATCATCTCGACACTTACAGTGTCTGTTGAATCACGTGCAACGGTGAACGACGTTCTGCGCCACGGTAGTCCTTGGTCTGAATACACGCGCTGCATCAAGCGTCCAAAGACTGGTGCAGCTGCGCGACCACCCTGACCATAATCACCGGTGAATTGGATGCGTCGATCATCGAAGCCCACCCACACTCCACAAGCAAGCTCAGGTGTGAGGCCAACGAACCACGCATCAGCGAAATCGTTTGTTGTGCCTGTCTTTCCGGCAGCAGGACCCTTGTAGAAGCGGCGAATGCTGGATGCCGTTCCGCCATCGACAACGCCCTGCATCATCGACAACATATGGCGCGCAACGGAGTCGGGCAGTGCATCCATCGCTTGTGCAGGCATGCGAGCCTGATACAGCACGTTGCCCATGCGATCCTCGATCCGTGTGATGTACGTCGGCGACACATGCACTCCCTCGTTACCAAATGCAGCGTAGGCAGAGGTGATTTCAAGCGGCGATAGTTCCGACGTACCAAGACAGAGCGCAGGAACGGCAACCATCGGTGAGGTGATGCCTAAGTCGCGACACAGTGTGATCACATCACTCGGTGTGGTATGCTCAGTAATCAAACGAGCTGCAACAGAGTTCGTAGAGAACTTCAGCGCTGCACGAAGTGGCATCGGACCACCGTTCTTGCTCGATCCACGCGGTGCCCATAGTGTACCGTCAGCCAACTGCTTACTGAATGGACCGCTCTCGATCTTCGACTCTGGAGATAGACCGTGCTGGAGTGCACTCGCGTATACGAAAGGCTTAAACGACGAGCCAGGTTGACGGCGAATTTGCGACGCATGATTGAGCGAATACCGCGCTGCAGTATTGAGCTTCATGCTCTGTGGCGATGCACCCACCATGCCGAGGATTGCGCCCGTGCGAACGTCGAGCACAACAACACCTGTCTGAATCGTTGTGACGTCGCGCTTTACACTATCGACGAATGCGCGATTACGTCTGAGTGTTCGAAGAATCTCCTCTCGCTCAGATTGCGACGCAGCGATGTAATCGCTTCGCTTCGTTGCCGCTCTGCGAATCACCGCGTCGAGCAACTCAGATCGCGACTTCCATGACCATGATGCTTCAAACGTGCGTTGGTACTGTGCTAAATGTTCATCCACCGCGTCGTTCGCATAGCGTTGGATCCGCGAGTCCAGCGTTGTGTAAATCACGAGTCCGTCGCGATAGAGATCGTGACCCTTCAACTTGTCAGCAAGCTCGCCATCGCGACCCAAGAGTTGACGGATTGTTTCCACAAAGTGCGGTGCAATCCCGCGGCGCACCTCTGCAAGAGCTGGTTTGACAAGGGGCTCAGCAAGCGATCGTGCAAGAACATCGTCGGCGATGTACCCTTCGTCGTGCATCATGCCCAAGATCAGATTGCGTCGAGAAATGCCCGCCGAATCGTCTTGTCCGAACTTCTCTGGCGCTTTGAAGAGTCCAACCAAGTATGCGCTCTCCGCAACCGTGAGCTTCATTGGTTCTTTGTTGAAGTACACCTGTGATGCAACGCGAATACCGTACGCGCCACGACCGTAGTACACCGTGTTGGAGTACATCTCCAGAATTTCATTCTTCGTATACGTGCGTTCGATCTGAAACGCCGTCCATGCCTCGCGCACCTTCCGTGCAAGTGTCTGCTCACGGGAGAAGTACAGATTGCGAGCCAGCTGCTGTGTGATTGTTGATGCACCTTCCTTCGTGCGAAGCGAAAGCACATTCTTCACGGCGGCCTTCACAATGCGCACTGCGTGTACGCCCCAGTGATTGTAGAACTCGCGATCCTCTGTGGCGATCAGCGCGTGTACAAACGACTGTGGGATCGAATCATACGGTGTGTACGTACGGCGTGTTGTTGCGAAGTGTTCGAGCAGCACACCATCCGAGCTGTACACCTGCGTGGCGAGATCTTGTCGTGGGTCTTCGAGTTGATCAAGTGTTGGCAGACCATCGCTGAGAACGTAGGCGATGAACATCACGGCAATCACAACACAGATACCGATACCCCACAACGCAATCTTGGTTGTTCGAAGAGGGTCGATATTCCAACGTGGTGTCACGGCAAGAATGCAGGAAGTGATCGGTTACACAAACGAAACGTCATTGTCGACACACGATTGCAGCAGGTGCTGATATGTGGCATCAGGAATCTCGATCGCACCCAACGACGCTGTAAATTCATTGATGTACTGGGTATCGAGGAGACTGAATCCACGCTCGCGCAATCGCTCAACGAGTGCTACAAAGCTAACCTTTGATGCGTCGTTCATCCGCGAGAACATTGATTCACCGAAGAATGCTCCACCAAGAGCAACTCCGTAGAGTCCGCCCACCAAGTACCCATTGTGCCACGACTCAACGCTATGGGCCAGACCGAGGTGGTGAAGTTCCGTGTAGGCATCGATCACGCTTGGTGTGATCCAGCAATCAGGACGATCTGCACATGCCGTGATGACGTCGTGAAACGACGTGTTGACGGTTATGGAGTATCGCCCCTTTCGGAGCGTTGCACGCAGAGATGGCGAAACACGCACGCCATCGAGCGGAATAATCGCCCGAGGGTCTGGTCGATGCCAATTGATATCGCCGGTCTCTGGATCGCCCATCGGAAAGAAGCCGTTCCGATACCCAATCACGAGGAGATCAGGTACCAGAAGGTTCAGGGAGCTCATCGATCCGTTCCGCGTAGTACGTAACGTAGGGGATACCCTTGGCGTCACAGAACATTTGCTGATCTGTGGCAAAAGGAAACGGCCACGGGGTGGTGGCATCAACCTCGCGCAGACGGAAGTAGCGTGATGCTGCGAGAACCTCCCGTTGGTAGGCGTCGACGTCTTCTCGATCGGTAGCCAGCCAGAGCTTGCCCCCTGGCACCAGTACCCGGTGGAGCATGCCGAGAAACTCCTCGGTGAATGCCCGGCGCTTGTGGTGCCGCTTTTTCGGCCATGGGTCGGGGAACAGGTACACCGCGTACTGCACCGACGCGGCTGGGATCCAGTCTAACCCATTGGCAATGGAGTACCATTCCGCATGGGCATTGCCGATGTGCTCGCCCGCGATCACGCCCGAGATCCACTCGGTGAGGATCTGGCGCACCTCCAGACCCAGGATATTGAGCTCTGGGAAGGCCAAGGCGTGTCGAACCAAGAACGCCCCACGTCCGCAACCCACGTCTAATACCTCCGCGGAGCGTCCATTGGCGAACCAATCGCCCCATGCCCCCTCGGTGATCGCCGGAGGGTACCAGGTAGGCAGAATGTGGTGTTGTGAGGCGGGGAGGTAGGCTTGGGAATTCACATGATGGCGCACCCTGGGCATAGGGTAGGCCGCCCAATTTATCTCCGGACTATCGGCAATGCGTCGATCCATAGTTCTGCAAATGTACCATTCCGTATATTCGCCGTCTTATCTGCCGTCACATTATGGATGGCAGGGAAGTCCCATGCCGATAGAGTTAGAACGGAGGACGCTTGAGTTCGAAGACGTGGAGCAAATGGCTGCTCATCTTGTTGCCCATCGTAGCGGGTGCTTACCTGCTGTGGCCAACGTACAATTATTACCGTATGAACCAGGAGCGCGAGAGCCTTATTGGCGACTCAGCAGCGCTCGAGAGCTGGGATCTTGTAAATGGCGAGGATTTCGCCAAGGCTCGTAATGCGCGCCTCAAGCTAGGTCTTGACCTCCGTGGTGGTATGTACGTGACGCTTGAAGTGGACATTCTCAAGCTCATCGAAGAGTCTGCCGACCCGCTCAGCGTGGACGAAGGCTTCACGAGCATCCTGGAGAAGACGCGCACGCAGACCGATAACACGGACCTCGACGTGCTCGACACCTACCTGGCAAACTTCCGTGCCTCGGGCAAGTCGCTGCTGCAGTACTTCCCGCTGAGCAGCTCGGATGAAGCCAAGGGTGGCGACCCAGAGAAGGCGATCGAAGAAAAGCTTCGTAACGACGCTGCAGGCGCTGTTGATCAAGCGATGGAAGTTATCCGTCAGCGTATCAACAAGTACGACCTCTCTGAAGTCAATATTCAGAAGCAGGGCGCACGCCGCATTGTGATCGAGCTTCCGGACGTAAAGGACGAGAAGGAAATCCGCTCGCTGATTCAGACGACTGCGCGTCTTGAGTTCAAGCGCGTGATGATGAACCGTGACCTCATCCGTACGTTCTACACGATCGACAATGTGCTCAAGGGTGTTGTAGCTGCCGAGCCAGTCGCTGATACGACAGCCAAGGATTCGACGGCAGTTGCAAAGGACTCGTCTGCAATCGCAAAGGCTGACACAGCGAAGAAGGACACAGCAGCTGCTGCAACTGCAACAACAGACACATCAAAGAAGAACGCAAACCCATATGCTGGTTTGAGCGACGATGAAGTTGCTCGCCGCGTGAAGCGTGACTACCCATTCACGTACATGCTTACGGGCCTCTTCGCACAGAGCGAAAAGTCGTCGTTCCAGAACTTCGACCTCATTCTCAAGAAGGCGGAAGATTTCCCAGAGCAGGGCATCTACAACTTCGTTGTCAGCGGCACAATGCTTCAGCAGTTCCTGAAGTACTTGGAGCGTCCAGACGTGAAGCGCGCAATGCCTGCAGACCTCGACATCGTGGTTGCTGCACGTCCAGAAGGCACGCCTGCAAAGGATGGAACACCTGAGTTCTACAACGTCTACGGTGTGGTCCGCGAAGCAGACCTCACGGGTGATGTCGTAACTGAGGCCTTCCCGAGCTTCGACCAGTCGAGCAACCAGCCAATGGTGCTCATGGAAATGACTGGTGAGGGTGCTGAGCGCTGGGCTCAGATCACTGGTGCAAACATCGGCAAGCGTATCGCGATCATCCTTGACGGACGCGTGTACTCGGCTCCGACGGTTCAGAACAAGATCACAGGTGGTTCATCACAGATCACTGGTGCAACAAGCCCTGAAGAAGCGAACCTTCTCGCAGTTGTGCTGAAGGCCGGTGCACTGAAGGCTCCTGTAAAGATTATCGAAGAGCGCGTTGTTGGTCCATCACTCGGTGAAGACTCTATTCGTCGTGGTGTGACAAGCTCACTTCTCTCATTTGCGTTGATCGTGCTCTTCATGCTCGCCTACTATGTGTGGGGCGGCGGACTTGCAGACATCGCACTGATGATGAACGTTCTGCTCGTGATTGCTGGTCTTGCCGGCTTCGGTGGAACACTCACGCTTCCTGGTATTGCCGGTATCATCCTTTCAACAGCGATGGCGGTGGACGCGAACATCCTCATCTTCGAGCGTATGCGGGAAGAGTTGTACGCGGGTAAGACGCTGAAGGTTGCCATCGATCAAGGCTTTGAGAAGGCTTGGAGTGCCATCATCGACTCGAACTTGACGAACATTCTTGCGACAGTCCCGCTTCTCATCTGGGGTTCGGGTCCGGTTCGCGGTTTCGCTGTAACACTGCTTGTGGGTGCTGTTATCACGCTCTTCACAGCTGTGGTTGTAACGCGCGCAATGTTCACGCTGATTGCAGCGAGCGGCGCGACAACTTTCAACATTGGACAGAAGAGGACGGCATAACATGGACCTGATCAAAAAAACCAACATCGACTTCGTATCGAATCGCGTTGCGATCTTCCGCGCGTCGGTGATCATCGCGCTGATCGGTCTGGCAGCAACATTTCTTCCAGGAATGATCGATCTCGGTATCGACTTCACAGGCGGTACGCAAATCACAGTGAAGTTTGCTAAGCAGTCGGCAAGTGCTGATCAAGTGCGTGCAGCGGTAGGCGAAATCGGCTTCGGTGGTGCTGAAATCAAGAGCTTCGGCACAACGGGTGAGTACCTGATTCGTATCAACGAAACAGGGCGCGCTTCGGAGATTTCAGCGGATATCGTTGCTGGGCTTCAGAAGTCATTCTCAAATGATACAGTGACGCTCCTTGGGGCTGACAACGTCGACCCTAAGGTTTCGAGCGAGCTTGCATTTGATTCTGCGCTTTCGCTCTTCCTCGCAACGATCATCATCCTGCTCTATGTAGCATTCCGATTCCAATTCGCATACGGTCTCTCAGCAATCGTGGCG